>CALCTW010000115.1 GCA_937907055.1 uncultured Clostridia bacterium
GATCTGGTACCAGGGCTGCTCGAACGCGATGCCGGGCTTCTTCTGGGACGGCGAGCAGGCGGGCGACGGCGCGCGGTACTACATGGACTTCTTCAAGATCCTCAAGAGCGACTGGCGCCGTCAGATGCGCGCGCTCAATCCCAACGCCACCATCCTGTTTGAAAATACAGACGGTTCCGTCGAGGACGGCGTGCGGGATGAGGATCTCCCCTACGACATGAAGGCCGATATCGTGGAGATCAAAGAAGAAGATCAGGGCACCTTCTATCTGGATTCTCTGGATCATCCGGAGCGCTACGACGGGAAGACCATCCGTGTGTCCGGCACCCCCTATCCCGACGCGCAGCTGCCCGAGAATTACTATCTCTTCGGCCGCGAGGCCATGACCTGCTGCAGCAATGACATGCAGCGTGTCGGTTGGGTCAGCTGCGGTCCGCACACGCCCAACGCCCGAGAATATATGACCATCACCGCGGTCGGTCACAAGGTGGCCAACGGAGACGGCAGTCAGGTCATGCTGGTTCTGGAAGAGCTCAGCATGGAAAAGGCGCCCGCCCCCAAGGAGCCTTACATGACCTTCGGCCCCAACCCGTGATCAGGGATCGCGGTCAAAAAAACGCCGAATAACATCCGATAAAGAAGAGACTGTGAAGGAACACGGCATCGTGTTCATCACAGCCTCTTTTTTATTCATTCTTTCGCGCTCCGGCGCTTCCGTCCGCTCCTCCATCCGCGATGACAGCGGATGAGCAGCGGTGCCGCCTCAAAATCACTTAACTGATTCTTTGCGGTTTGCGCGTGCCGGGATATGCTGTATCCACGGTACATCATGCCTGTGTCACCGCGTCGTTCCCTCTTATCCACGGATCCCGTTCCGCTTCACTTTCATTCATGATCATTCCTGAGCAAAGGCAACTTCAAGATCAAGCCAGAGTGCCGGGCGAACCGAATAGCCTTCAAAGCCCGCGGAATCTATCGTGAGTCCGCCGATGCTGTTAACGGCGAAAGCGCCGTAAGCGTCACCGCCCGGAGAACGCAGCCACCATATACAGAACCCCTGACCGTTCAGCATGGCATTGATGTCGAAACTGTTGAACATGAATTTCGCGCCCTGCGCGATCGCGTACGCGGTCGGCATGGCCGTCAGCTTTTCACTGCCTTGACCGGAAAAGAACTCTTCCACGGTACTGTATCCGCCGTATTCCATGGCTTCCTCAAGGCTCAGCAGAAACACCTTGTCCTGTGTTTCCGTTCCGCCGTTCATCGGCTTGTAGCCCCAATTCTTTTTCTCACAGATCGCCATCCATTCAACGTTTTCTTCTGTCTTTACCGTTGTTACCGCGATCAGCCTCTGCTCCGCTTCCGTAAACGCTTCGTTCAAAAAGCTGCTGTTCATCCAGCCGCGCATCTCGCTGTTCGCCCAGGTCAGAAGGTCATCTGCATCCTGAGCATCCGATCGATAAGCGCGCGCGTCCAATCCGTACCGGCTCAGCAACAGCGCCCGGTTCGTGCTTTCGTCCACCTTCAGCACCAGCCATTCGATCGGTTCCTTGCCGTTGGCTGTGTT
Source organism: uncultured Clostridia bacterium (assembly GCA_937907055.1). Classification (GTDB taxonomy): domain Bacteria; phylum Bacillota; class Clostridia; order Christensenellales; family Aristaeellaceae; genus ZC3RG03. Next base: position 1,568 of record CALCTW010000115.1, read on the forward strand.
GTTATCCTGCTCATAATGGCCGAAAATGATCCTGTCGCCCGCCTCCACTTCCGCCGTCAGCACTTTTGCTGTTCCGCCTACGCTGACGGACATTCCCATCATCAGCACCAGCAGCACAGCCGCCATTCTCCGTAAAAAAACGATCCGTTTCATCAGTACCCCCGCGTGATATCTCACTTTGTTTTCATAGCGTCATTATAGGTATTCCGTCCGGCCCTGTCAAGCAACCGGAGGGATCACTGCCCGTCCTTCACACAAAAAACCGGCCTCACGGGCGTTTTTTACGTTTACAGCGTATCACATTTTCAGTTGACCTGCAATGAACATTTTCGCGCCTTCATGCAACCTTTTTGATCCTTTTTATGACCTCGGCTGACCTGTTTTAACATTTTTGTAACATTCAGCAGATCACCAGCCCCAGCAGCGCCGAAAACTGAATGGCCTGCTCGGCGGTCACGATCGCGCCGCGCAGATCGGGCACGGTCACACGCAGCTGATCCACCTTGTCGCTCCGCAGGTCGATTCCGTACAGCGGCGTATGATCCACCGTACCGTCCGAAAGATCGCAGTTTTCAAACGCCGTGTTCTTCAACTGGGTTTCCATCAGCGAAAGCTCGTTCATCACGCAGCCTTCAAACAGCACGCGCTCACACTTGCTCAGGGACAGGTTCAGATAATCCGCCTTGGCGTTCCTGAAACACACATCGCGCATCATCACATGATCCATGTCCGCGCCGGTCATGCGACAGTTGATCAGTTCTGTCCGCCGCAGGGCAGCCTCCCCCATTTTCACGGAGGACAGATCACAATGATCAAACACGACATCCGCCAGATCGCAGCGTGTCATGTCACAGCCGCTCAGATTGCAGCGGCGGAAAACGCAGGAGAAAAACTCCAGCGCGTGCAGATCCTGCCCGGCAAGCGACACATTCTCCATCACGATCTCTTCGATCCTGTCCGTATCCGGCAGCGCCCGCGCCGGGATCAGATCCTCCTGCTCAAAGCGCGGACGATCCGGCAGCCGTTTGCTTTCCATCACGTGTTCACTCCTTTATCCGCTTCAAACGCCCGGATCAGCCGCAGCTTTTCCTCTCTCGTCATCTGCTTGATGGCCCATTCCCGCCGCATGGCTTCCTGTTTGTCGGCATAGACCTCCCACAGGCACAGCTCCACCGGCCCGCGGGCGCGGGTATATTTCGCGCCTTCGCCGTTGTTATGCGCGCAGATCCGCTTATACAGCGAAGGCGTATATCCGCAGTAGAGCGTATCATCCGCGCACCTTACAAGATAAGTATAGTACCGCTTTCCGGTCTCTTTTTCGGGCAGCAGCACTTTTTCTCCATTCCGCTTCAGAATATCCAGCCACACCAGAAGATCCATCGGCCGCCTGATCACATGATCGGCATAGGGCCGGATGGCCTTCAGTTCTTTTCCGCGGTAACGGATGATATATTCGATCCGCACCGTCCTCATGCCCGCGTTCTTCGCGCCGAAGTGTTCCTGGCTGCCGCCGTCCCCCACAAACACCGCTTCCTCCGGGCGCACGCCCAGGTGCTCAAGCGACATTTCGTAGATCGCTCTGTCCGGCTTCACCACGCCCACATCGCAGGAGAAGATCGCGTCATCAAAATACGGCTTCATAGGTGATTCCTCCCACCCGGCCTTATCGATGATATCGGCGTTGGAGATCAGCCCCACCTTGTAGCCCCGTTCCTTCAGGGTCTTCAGCATCCGCAGGATCTCCGGGCGCACATCGCAGAGCGCCAGCCGCATCCGTTCTTTGTGCATCTGCAGGGCCTTTTTCTGTTTTGCCTTGCTCACCTTCCCGGGCATCCGGCTGAAAATGCGCTCCATCAGTTCTTCTTCCGTCCTGATCACGCCCAGCCCGCGGTCGTCCGCCAGCCGCGGCTCCCAGAAATAATGGTTCCACTCTTCCACCGTCATATTCAGCACATCGGATACCGTGTGCTCCAGATGGCGGTGTGGATCGGCCAGAGTAAAAAACATATCAAAACAGATGGCTTTAATCATGCTGCGCTCCTGCGTTCAATGTACATTATTGCCTTATCATTATAAAACAGCGCCCGTGTTTGTCAACACAGGCGCTGTCATCATCAGATACAAACTTACTTTTCCAGAACTCTGCGCAGGAACTCGCGGGTGCGGGGCTCCTTGGGGTCAGTGAAGATCTCCTCGGGGGAGCCGGATTCGGCGATCACGCCCTGATCCATAAAGACCACCTTGTTGGAAACATCGCGCGCGAAGGCCATTTCATGGGTAACCACCAGCATGGTCAGGCCGCCCTTGGCCAGATCACGCATGACGGAAAGCACCTCGCCCACCATTTCCGGGTCCAGCGCGGAGGTCGGCTCGTCAAACAGCAGGATCTCCGGATCCATCGCCAGCGCGCGGGCAATGGCCACACGCTGCTTCTGACCGCCGGACAGCTGGCCGGGACGGGCATCGCGGTAAGGCGCCATGCCCACCTTCTGCAGGAAGGAAAGGGCGTACTCGGTGGCCTGTTCGCGGCTGCGCTTCAGCACCAGCATCTGCCCCAGCACACAGTTGCTGAGCACACTCATATTGTTGAACAGATTGAAGCTCTGGAACACCATGCCCACGCGGGACAGGTAATCGCTCTTCTTCCATTCGCTGATCACGTTCTTATCCTTGAAATACATATCGCCGCAGGTGGGAGCCTCCAGCAGGTTCACGCAGCGCAGCAGTGTACTCTTGCCGCTGCCCGAAGCGCCGATGATGGACACCACATCGCCCGCGTTCACGTCAAAGGAAATATCCTTCAGCACCAGATGATCCCCGAAGGCCTTGCCCAGATGCTCGATCCGGAGCAGCGGCGTATTCTGCTTATTCTCAGGCATCGATAACATCCTCCTTCTTCAGCGGGATCGCGGCTTCGCTGTCGCTCTGGCTGCCGCAGATGGTATAGTTGGCCTTGCCGTCCATCTTGCGTTCCAGCAGGCGCAGCAGGCGGGTGATGGTGAAGGTGAGGATCAGATAAATAATGGCGGTGATAAAGAACACCTCGAAATAGCGCAGATACGTACCGGCGGCGGACTTACTGATAAAGAACAGCTCGCTCACGGAGATCACGTTCAGCACGGAGGAATCCTTGATATTCACAACAAACTCATTGCCGATGGAGGGCATGATGTTGCGCACCGCCTGCGGCAGCACCACGCGCACCATGCACTGCCAGTGGGACAGGCCGATGGCGTGCGCGCCCTCCTTCTGTCCCTTGTCCACGGAGATGATACCGCCGCGGATGATCTCCGCCATGTAAGCGCCGGTGTTGATCGAAACGATGAACAGGGCAGCCGGCAGCGTGGGGATCTTGAGACCCAGGCCGGACAGACCGTAGTAAATGACCATGGCCTGCACCATCATGGGCGTGCCGCGGAACACTTCGATATACACGCTCAGCACCCAGGAAAGCAGACGCAGCAGGAAACGGCGGATGCCGGACGCGCGCACATACTTTTCAGGCAGCGGGATCGTACGCAGGATGGCCACCAGCAGACCGATCAAAAAGCCCGCGATGGTACCCACCAGCGCGATCAGCAGCGTGTACAGCGTGCCCTGCCAGAACAGGGGGCCGTATTCCTCCAGCAGGAAGCCCACCCATTCAAAGAACGTGCGGCCCAGCGGCGCCCTGGAGGAGGAAGCCGTCACGGTCTCGCCGTTGCTGTCGGTCACTGTCACATACAGGCGGATTTTATCGCCCTTTTTCTGTGTCAGGGAAAGGGTGCCGCTGCTTTCCGTCAGGGGGATGGGATCGCCGTTCACCGGGCCGGCGGAATAGCCGATCTCCCAGTTTGCGGTGATCTCGGTGTATTCACCGCTGCCGCCCGTCACCTCATAAAAAGCGTTCACGGTCTCCCCGTGGATGTAGTTTTTCTTATCCAGCCTGACCGTCACAGTCAGCGCGGAGCTTTCCTCCTCGCCAAACCCTGTCAGCGGCAGCAGCAGCATGCTCAGGATCAGCGTGACTGCCAGTAAACTCAAATATTTCCGCACGTTTGTATCCTCAAAAAGTCAGATCAATAAAGGAGATCATAAAGCATAACAACCGGGGAACGCGGTTGCGTTCCCCGGCAAAAGATCCACAGTTCGGCTTACTCGTCCATCAGGGGCGCGCGGGAGGTCGCGTCCAGCATCAGCTGCAGACGGGTCGCTTCATCAATGTTGCTCAGCGCGGCATTGACGAGATCCAGCAGATCGCTGCCCTGCGCCATACCGACGGCGATGGCGGTGTCATCCTCGCTGGCCTGGAAGCCCTGGCCCGCTTCAAACTTGATGTAGACCAGCTCGGGGTTCGCGGTGGTATCGGCAACAGCGCCGGGTTCCTCGGCGATATAGCCGTCGATCACGTTGCTCTTGAGCGCTACGATCATTTCGGGGAAGGTGTTCATCGCGGTCGCGATGTTCACGCCGGGGATCTGATCGATGACGGTGTAGTGGAAAGTGTTCAGCTGACCGGTGATGGTCGCGCCGGACAGATCCGCCAGCGTCTTGGCATTGGCGTATTCGCTGTCCGCGCGGACAACGACCACCAGCTGAGAAGTGAAGTAATTGTCAGAGAAATCGATGGTCAGCTTGCGCTCCGCGGTGGGGCTCATACCGGCGATGATCAGATCGAACGTGCCGACGCTGACGCCCATGGTGAGACCGTCCCATTCGCACTTCACGATGACCAGTTCCTTGTCCAGCGCCGCGGCGATCAGCTTGGCGATCTGCACGTCATAGCCATCGGCGTAGCCCATGCCGCCCTCGATGGGAGCGGTGAATTCATTTTCTTCCACCTGGGTCCAGTTGAAGGGGCTGTAGTTGCATTCCATACCCACGCGCAGCGTGCCTTCAGCCAGCGCGGCGCAGGAGAGAAGCATCATTACAGCCAGAAGAAGAGCAACAACCTTTTTCATAATCCCGACCTCCGTTTGTTTGTAGTGACGGCCGGCTTTTCGCCGTACCGTTGAAAAAAGGCCATGACACGTTGTACGCATCACAGCCTTTTGATCACAAAAGTACTTTGACCGAACAGCGCTCCGCCGGCAGGAACCGGTGACAGTTCGCGGGATGTTATCCCGAAAACCAACGATGCCCCCCGCGGCGGCAGACATCATTTCGGCAGTACTTCCTTTCCACGCGCCTCATCGCCCCCGCCGGCTCCGCACATGTACTGATCAGGACTGCGCCTCTGCTCTGTGAGAGGAGCACGCTCCTCTGTTTCAAGTTCATTATAAAAGCAAACCACCCGATGTCAAGCGAAATACACAAGAAATGCAGAACACGAACATTCGTTGTCTTCCAGGAGCTTCGGCCCTGCGCAGGCTCCCTTCACCGGCATCGATTTTTCGCGTGATTCCGGAATACCTGACCGGAAAACAAGATCCCTCCGGGAGCGGCAGCACCTATCTGATCAGAAAGATCACCGAAGCCGGTAATAGCAGATATTCTTGCCGTTTCCTTCCCGTCTGATCTCGCCGTCTGCAACCATTTTTCGCAGCGCGCCTTCTACAGCGCTCACACTCAGCGACGGGCAGAACTCGCGGATATCCTGCTTGGTGAATCTTCCAAGTTTGTTCATGGAGGCCTGTCTGACCATCTCAAGGGCCGGGATCTTCTTTTCCACAAGGGCAAACCGGTCCTCAAAATCCCGATAGGCGGCCAGGATCGTACCGAGCAGATACTTCATGAACGGGACCGTGTCCTCTGTTCCCTCATGCCAGCCGGTCTGCGCCTGACGGAGCGCGGCGTAATACAGGTCCTTCTCTTTGGCGATCTTCGCCTCAAGGGAGATATACCTTCCGACATAGAAACCGCTCCGGTACAGCAGCAGCGTTGTCAGAAGGCGGCTCATCCGGCCGTTACCGTCATTAAAGGGATGGATACGCAGAAAATCGTGAATAAAGATCGGGATGGCGATCAGCGGTTCAACCTCCATGTTACCGATCACACGGTTATACTCTTCGCAGATCCTGTCAAGCGCTTCCGGCGTTTCAAACGGCGCGAGGGGTGTAAAGAGCGTTTCGACATGCCCGTCCGGACAGGCGGCAGTGATATAATTCTGCACATTCTTTGTGTGTCCGGCCATGGGGTTGTTCATATGGCTGTACATCACCTTGTGCAGCTGCAGAATATAATTGCGCGTGATGGGGATCGCGTCAAAATTCTCATGAATGATGCTCAGCGCGTCACGGTAACCGGCGATCTCCTGCTCATCGCGGTTTCTGGGCGTTGTCTTGTCTTCCACCAGCTGGCGGACGCGCGTGCTTGTGGTAACGATGCCCTCAATGGCATTGGATGCCTCTGTGCTCTGGATCTTCGCGATCTCGACCAGCTTTTCAAGTTCCTCCGGCCTCTGTCTGAGGTAAAGCTCCTGCTTGCCTGCCTCCTTATAGATCGCGCCGATCAGCCCCAGCATTTCCGAATCCCACTTCTGTGCTTTGATCGCCGTGTAGTTGAACTGCCTCATGCCCTTTCCTCCTTCTCTTTCCCTTATATTATGCACAATAATAAGGGAATCGTCAATGCTTTAAGGGATTATTCCCTTACTATCGTACATAAAATAAGGAAGCAATGCCCTGATAAGCATTTTGGCACACAGACGATCCACGCATTCTCTTTTCTCCTCCCCCATCCCTTGACATTCCGCCTGTTTGTGATAAACTGAAAAATGGTCATTTTTCCAACTTATTATTAAAAAGGAGTAACACCATGAAGATCAACAAGATCCTCGCCGCTGTGCTGTGTGTCATGATGGTCCTGCCGCTGTGCTTCGTTGCCGTAGCGGAAACCACCGTTACCTCTGACGTGCTTTCCGTGTACGATGCCAGTCTGGTCAAGGGCACCAATCGCCTGATCATCCGCAAGACCAGCGATCGTTCCTACCTGCTGTGCGATCTGGAGGGCAATCCTCTCTCCGAAACCGCCTACGATTCCATGCACGATGCCTCCTATGGTCTGATCGAAGTCAAGACGGAAAACGATGATGTCAACTGCATCGGTGTCATCGACGCGAACGGCGCGGTGGTCGTTCCCACCGAATACGGCGATATCAAGTATCTCTCCGATCGCTGGGTGTTGGGCATCGTCCTGGAGCCCTCCAACGAAGAGCACTATGATTACACCACCTATCTCAGCAGTGAAAAGCACTTCTTCCTGATCTCCCGCTATGATGTCTACTACATGGGCACCAAGGTGGGTGAGATGGGCCGCACCGAATACAAGTACGGCACTGCTTACGGCGCCTACCTGATGGTGCAGAACGAGCTGGGCGAGCGGACCGGTTACGATTCCGCCTTCAACAAGAGCCCCTACGCCATCCGCTATTCCACCGAATATGACTATGACTACCAGACGAAGATCATCACCCATGTCTGCAGCGGTCTGCCGGCCTTCACCGAAGGCTGCGAGCTGAAGGCCGAGGATGTCGCCGTGCCCACCTACGAGCTCGACAATATCCTGTATGACCTGCAGGGCAATCAGCTGGGTGATTTCTCCGCCTACAGCTCCATCTATGATCCCGATAACGGCTATGTGTTCGTGCGCACCAAGGACAACAAGTACGGCATCACCGACATCAACGCCAATGTGCTGATCCCGGCCGAGCTGGACAATCACCCCTACTCCTCCGCGCCCCTCTTTACCTCCGGCTATCAGGTGGTCTCCAAGGACGGCAAGCTGTGCTTTGCCACCCCCGAGGGCATCGTGCTCACCTCCAAGATCAGCAGTTCTGTTTCTCATCGTGAAGTGGGCGTCTTCAGCCATGTGGAAAATGACGACGGCACCCGCTGCGTGATTTCCCCGCTGGGTCAGCTGCCTGATTCCTACAAGAACATCATGAGTGCCTCCTCCAACACCGGCAAGATCCTCGCCGTGCAGAACACCAATGATGAGGTCTATGTGATCGGCATGGCCGGTGAAGTGGTCATCCCCGTTGATGCCCGCGTCGACAGCCTCTACAAGTATGAAGTCTCCGATGACGGCACCATCGTGCTCGTCAATGCCGGCCGCAACAACGATCGTCTGTATGACTTCATCGTCTACCATGTGGATTATGATGTAAACAGCGTGGAAGCGCTGGATGACGGCACCTGGGTGTGCGAATGCGGTTCTGTGAACGACAATAACTATTGCCCCTTCTGCGGCCGCCCCAATCCCAAGAACGCTCAGTAAGACCGATCCGGGGGACCGTGATCTGATCCGTCACCTCCGGTCTTCATCCTTAAAATGAACATCAAAAGGCCGGGATCCTCCTGCGAGGGTCCCGGCCTTCTTCTGTGTCCGGACGCTGTTTTCGCGCCCTGTTCACAAGCCCCGGATGTCGTATTGCGGTATCTTGTTCACATTATAGTTCTTATCTGTATACATCAGAATGATCTGATATTGATCATCGAATCCGCCTCTGAAAAGCCAGATATTTGTGTTATTGACCGTCCACTGATGCGCGTGGGAAAATTCCATATAGTTGCTTCCCTGAAAATCCAGATTCATAACGGCTCCCATATACTTCAGCACCGTATCCCCGGATAACTTCTGAGGATTACCGTAAACATAGGTCAGCGCGTTTTGGAGGTATTCATAGTCAGATACTTCGGAATTGTAAAGATTCAGCTCATACATCACCATGAACAGATCGTCCCCGGCAAAGTCATACTCTTTGATCGCCTCATACTTGCTGATCGGCGCTCCGGTCACCCTCAGATAATGAACCCCGTCATGATACTGCCGTTCAGAAAAATAGGAAGGATCGCATTTTCTGACCTCATCCTGACTCATGCCCCATCTGACACCGTTTGAAAACGTGAAGGTATCCGCCAATGCCGCGGAGGACAGGAAAAAGATCACCACGAATAACAGGGAAACCGCTTTTTTCATATGCTTATCTCTCCGGTTCATTTCTCTTCTTCCGCGGATTCCGGCTCCTGCGCCGTCTGCTCCGCCGGCACCACCGCGATCAGCTGCGGCGTGTAATCGCTCTTTTTCCCCAGCTTCCTATCCACCTGATGCAGCACCAGATAACTGACCGCCAGCAGCGCCACGCCCAGCACCGCCGCGATCACATCATTTTTAAACACGAAGGAACCGATCAGCAGCCCCAGCAGCATGAAGGCCAGCGGCACCAGATACACGATCGCGGAAATGCGGAACACCTTCGCGTCCGGCATATCCACCGCCACGCGGTCTCCGGGCTTCGCGTTCCCCCGGATACGGGTCATATGCGTGTGCCCGTGCCCGGCGCAGGCGCCGCACTTTTCGCAGGCCTCGGGGCGCTCAAAGCACACCTCCAGCATTTCTCCGTCCACTCTCTTCACAATGCCTTCGCGGATCATTCTTTTTCCCTTCCTTCCGGTCATTTACGGAAGCATTATAGCACAAGCCCTTCCGATGAACAAGCAGCGCGCGAAAGAACAAAATATACAAAAAAGTAGGCATTTTTGCATTTTGTAAACGATTACAGGCAGGAAAACCGACCAGATATCACGAAAAAAGGAGAAGGATCCACAAGATCCGCATGTTTCAGAATAAGGATGGAAAAGCGTTATGCTGTTCAATGACCGCTGGAGTTTTTGCAAAACCGAACGAACAGAAGAAAACCTGCTCCGTTTCCCTGCACCGGATCAGTATCGCAAGATCGATCTGCCCCACGACTGGGCGATCTACAAGACTGAAGATTTTTACCGCACCACGATCGGCTGGTACCGTGCCGAACTGCCCCGCGCGCAGAAGCCGCACGCCTTCTTGTGCTTTGACGGCGTATACATGGACAGCACGCTTTTCGTGAACGGCGAGCAGGCCGGCGAATGGAAATACGGCTATACCGCGCATCAGTATGATATCGGCGCGCTGCTCACCCGTGATGTCAACGAAGTCATCGTCCGGGTGGATTTCCGCTCCCCCAACAGCCGCTGGTACTCCGGCGCCGGCATCTACCGTGATGTGGAATATATCGAGAAGGACGCGGCCTATCTGCCGCTGAACGGCGCCTACCTGCATGCCGAAAAGGCCGAAAACGGCTGGGATGTCACGGCGCGTGTGGAGGCGGTCGGCGGTGATCAGGTAAAGCTGGAGCTGGCCGGCGCTTCCTGCCTGATGCCCGTAAAGGACGGCATCGCGGCCGGCACCCTGCATGTGGACGCGCCGCGCGTGTGGGATCTGCAGGATCCCTACACCTACACCGCGCGTGTCACGCTTCTGCAGGGCGAAGCCGTCATGGATGAAGCGGAGACCGCCTTCGGCTTCCGTCAGATCCGCTTTGACTGCGATCACGGCTTCTTCCTCAACGAAAAGCATGTCAAGCTGCACGGTGTCTGTCTGCATCACGATCTGGGCGCTGTCGGCTCCGCCTTCAATAAGGCCGCCGCGCGCCGCCAGCTGCTGCTGATGAAGCGCATGGGCGTGAACGCGCTGCGCACCAGCCACAATCCCCCCGCGAAGCAGATGATGGATCTGTGCGATGAACTGGGCATTCTGGTGAACAGCGAAGCCTTTGATATGTGGGGTCTGCAAAAGACCGCCTATGATTACGCCCGTTTCTTTAACGAGTGGGTCGAAAAGGATGTCGCCGGCTGGGTCCGCCGGGATCGCAATCATCCCAGCGTCATTCTGTGGAGCATGGGCAATGAAATCTACGACACCCACGCCGGTGAGATCGGCATGAATGAGATGCTGCGCATCCGCGAGGCAGTCTGGGCGCACGATCCTCTGCACAACGCCTTTGCCACCATCGGCAGCAACTACATCCCGTGGGAAAACACGCAGAAGTGCGCCGATGTGCTGAAGCTGATCGGCTACAACTATGCCGAGCGCCTGTATGACGAGCATCACGCCGCGCATCCGGACTGGATGATCTACGGCAGCGAGACCGCCAGCATCGTGCAGAGCCGCGGCATCTATCACTTCCCGGCCTCCGAGAACATTCTGGCGGATGATGATCTGCAGTGCTCCAGCCTGAACAACTCCACCACCAGCTGGGGCGCCAAGACCATCAGCGGCTGCATCACCCAGGATCGTGATACCGAGCACTGCGCCGGTCAGTTCCTCTGGACGGGCACGGATTATCTGGGCGAGCCCACCCCCTACCACACCAAGAACAGTTATTTCGGCCTGGCAGACACCGCGGGCTATGAAAAGGATATTTATTATATCTTCAAGGCCGGCTGGGATGAGGATCCCGCCCCCTTCCTGCACCTGTGGCCCTACTGGGATTTCAATGAAGGCCAGCTGATCGACATCTTTACCACCACAAACCAGCCGGTGGTCATCCTGACCCTGAACGGCAAGGAAGTAGGCCGCCGCGAAATGGACTGCAAACACGGCGCGGAAATGTACGTTCACTTCCGGCTGCCCTATGAAAAGGGAGTTCTGGAGGCCAAAGCGCTGGATGCCGCGGGCCATGTGACCTGCACCGCCTGCTGCCGCAGCTTCGGCGATGCCGCCGCGCTCTGCGCGGAGGCGGACAAGACCGCCCTCAAGGCGGATGGCCGTGACATGATCTTCGTCACCATCACCGCCAGAGACAAGGACGGCAATCCGGTGGAGAACGCCGTAAACCGCGTACAGGTACGCGTGGAGGGCGCTGCCCGTCTGGCCGGTCTGGACGCCGGCGACAGCACGGATATGGACAGCTTCAAGCAGGATAATCGCCGCATGTTCTCCGGCAAGCTGCTCGCCATGCTGATGAGCAACGGCAAGGAGGGCGATATCCGTGTGACGGTCACAAGCCCCGGTCTGGAAAGCGCGGTGCTTGAACTGCAATCTCTCCCCTGCCCGGCCTGTGAAAAACAGGGCGTGGGTGTGTATGAGACCATCCCCGAAAGCGCGCCTGTGACCGAGATCCCCGTGCGCAAGATCGAGCTTTCCTTCCCGGACGGCACCCGGATGAACGCCGAAAATAAGAACATCCGCGTCCGCGCGAAGATCCTGCCCGAAAACGCCACTTATCGGGATCTGCACTGGCGCATGGTGAATGACGCCGGCATCGACTGCCCGCTGGCCGTGATCAAAACAGACGGCTGCGAAGGCATCATCACCGGCCGTTTTGACGGTGATCTGCGTATCCGCTGCCTTGCGGACAACGGTCAGGATCACGCCTGCGTGATCAGCCAGATGGAACTGCACTGCGAAGGCCTCGGCGATGCCAGGCTGGACCCCTACAGCTTCCTCAGCTGCGGATTGCACGATATGGATAACGGTATGAGCAGCGCCGGCAACGAGCGCGGAATCGCCACCGCCAACACTGCCGAAAGCATGTTCGGTTTCAGCGCCATCGATTTCGGCGATTACGGCAGCGATGAGCTGACCATCCCCATCTTCACCCTCAACGGCGAGCGCTACGACTTTGAGATCTGGGACGGCGATCCGTACAACGGCGGCGAATTGGTCTGCAACGCCGTGTATCAGAAGCCCAGCATCTGGAACGTGTATCAGGAGGAGACCTACACCCTCACCCGCCGCCTGAAGGGCATCCGCACCCTGTGCTTCGTCACCCATGACAAGATGCACATGAAGGGCTTCACCTTCAAGCGCTACGACCGCGCCTTCTCTCCGCTGGATCTGACCGACGCCCTCAGCGTGTACGGCGATGACTTCACCCGTGACGGCACGGTGCTGCGGGATATCGGCAACAACGTGGCCATCGACCTTGGCGAACTGGATTTCGGCGATGCCGAGGCGCTGTCTGTCACCCTGCGCGGCTACAGCCCCATCCCGGTCAACACCATCCACGTCCGCTTCAAGGATGAGAACGGCATGGATGCCCGCGCGGTGGAATTTACCCACGAGGACGATGTGAGCGAAAAATCCTTCCCCATGCCCGGCATCACCGGCAAAAAGCATGTGGAGCTCGTCTTCCTGCCCGGCAGCAAGTTCGATCTGCACAGTGTGCGGTTCAGTCATTCATAATTTGCAATAAGTATACAGAAATAAAGACACCGCAGAGCATGCTGCTCTGCGGTGTTTATTTGAGGACGATTAATCAACCAGTGCCATCAGTTCGTTGATATAAGCATCATATTCAGCTCCGCTAACATCAACAAAGTCCAGATCATTTTCAAGCATATCATAATCGATATTGCCTGTCAGATAGATGATGGCTTTACCATCGGTAAGTTCCGCCAAAGAATAACCATCCGTGATCTCATGATCTGCTAACACGGCTTCAAGGTCACTGCTGAATTCAGAGATGTCGTCAAAGAGATAAACATGCACATCATTCACAGTAACACTATTCTTCCACTGGAATGCAAAATTCACTTTTCCGTCAGTAGTATTGATCTTCAGATAGCCGACAACGGTCCTCAATGCCGTGATCACAGGATATACATACTCACAGTTATCATCAAGAACTACAGGCAGAATTCGATCGTTGCACTCATCGCAATTCTCAAGAATCTCACTCAGCTTCAAACCGAAAACAGTAATGTTTCTGCCGGTCAGGATAACCTGAGTATACTCTTTTTCATCAAGGATCTCATCGCAACGGGTACATTTAAGCTGCTTGATTCCGGGTTCGGTCGCAGTAGGGTTCTTGATAACGACCCACCTACCACTGTCATGGCCTAATGCTTCCACCTCTGCAGTTTCAAACACCTCACCACAACGAGGGCAAGCCATTTCTTTCTGTCCCTTTTCGAGGCATGTTGCTTCAACTGTTACCTTCCAGGTTCCCTCCTGATGACCAAGGCTATCAATGGCTTCTGTTTTCAATACCACTTCACACCTTGTGCAAACCAGATTCTTAGAACCCTCTTTTACACAGGTGGGTTCTAAAGTCACCTTCCACTCACCGTCATCATGACCTAAAGCATCGATATCTTCCGTGTCATACACTTCTTTGCAACGCGGACACATCAGTTCTTTACTGCCTTTTTCTGTACAGGTAGGTTCAACAACAATAATCCATTCACTGTCCTGATGTCCCAGTGCATCAATACTGGCTTCATCAAGCTTAAAAGCACATCTCGTGCACTGGAGTTCCTGAATGCCGTTTTCTGTGCAAGTAGGCTCGACCGTAGTCTTCCAAGCACCATCATCATGTCCAAGTGCATCAACATCACGGGTATCCATTACCTTATCACAGACTTTGCAGACAGAGTTTTCAGTTCCCGCCTCTAAGCAAGTAGGTTCCTTATCGATCTTCCATTCTGTTTCTTTATGGAGGCACTCGATCGTCACTTTGTCGCCGGTTACTTTTACGGTCGCTCCATTCTCATCAATATTCCAGGCTTCGTTCACGGTAGCGCTCACCTTATAAGTACCCGGCTTTGCATCGTCTTTCACTTTCAATGTCACTGTACCGATTTTCCCGGTATTGACCACACCACTGTTCACATACATGACCCAAGTCGCGCCATTTGTTGTCGCATTGGAGCCGGTGCATGTAGAACTTACATACTCAAATGCGGACTCGTCATAACTGATAGTCAGTTTTACATAAGCCGCATCTGTTGTGCTAATGCTTACATCAACATCAACATTTTCTCCCTGATTCACAGCAAACGCCTGTGTGCAGGCACATGCCATGAACAGCATGATCAGAACAAACATAATCCCTTTTTTCATTGTCTCATTCCTCCTATGATATTACCGTTGTATGAATTTCATTCCAATGTGACCGCAACGCCCGCAAGATACTTGGCAAGCCGCAGCAAGTCACGTCCATCTACTGTTACATCCCCATTCACATCTGCGTTCTTCTCGTTTATCGTCACATTTTCGCCGGCTAACCATTTTGCAAGACGCAGTACATCTCTTCCGTCCACAACACCGTCATCATTCACATCTCCCGGTATTCTGGGATCCACAACGGGGATGATCTCCTGAGCAATCAGGACCTTTCCGCAGGTTTTGCAATGCTTTCCCTCAGTAAGCCCAGTCTCCGTGTAAGTCGGTTCCACTCGTTCATCGATCACTTCAACATGACCAAGTGCAGCCAGTTCTTCCTGTTCAACCATTACAATATTGCAAGTTTCACACTTTTTGCCCTCGGTCAATCCGCTCTCCTCGCAGGTGGGTTCTACAGCGGGCATTGTTGTGATCTTATGAACAGTTATTGTAATCTTGGAACTCACACCGGAGGAAGCTTTGGCAGTAATGGTTGCAGTACCGGCTTTCAGTGCTTTCAGCACACCATCTGTCACCTTGACAACGTTTGAATCACCGCTGGTGTACGAAACTGTGCTCGTCGCAGTAGCAGGCTCCAGTGTGTAATCCAGTACAAATTCATCACCAACATGCACTGTTTTCTTTGTGCCGTCTGCAAGCACCACGGCTGTCGCTTTCGTTGGATCTACAACAGTTATCTTTACTGTGTCTGTTTTTCCACCATCCGATGTCTTAACAGTAATAGTTGATGTTCCTTCCTTTAAGGCTTTAACCACACCATTGTTTACAGTTGCCACTCCAGTGTTGGATGATGTCCATGTTACACTTGATAAAGCATCTTTAGGATAAATAGTGTAGTTAAGCGTACAGTTTTCTCCAATGTTTAGTTGTTTTGTTTCTCCAGCATCTATGCGAATTTCATTTACATTAGGTCTCACCAATTTAGGAATTACTTTTTGCTCTTTCAGTACCTGATTGCATATTTTACAGATAACCCCATCTGTCAAGCCACTTGATTCATAGGTGGCTGCCTTACCTGAAATGACCTTTTCCCAATGTCCAGACGGAGGGTATTGAGTAAGTCCATAGATTACCTTCCCACAAGAAGAGCATTTCAAACCCGGATCAACACTTCCTGTTGTACAGGTACCGGATACAGCTGGACAATACACGGGATAACAAG
>CALCTW010000116.1 GCA_937907055.1 uncultured Clostridia bacterium
CTGATCGATGGAGGTGAGCTGGGTGACCGCGATGAGCAGCGGACGGGTGCCATCCGGACGGGTGAGGCCCTCCACAGCGCCCTTCATCATATCGATGCCGCCCGCGGCATGCAGGTTGCAGATATCCACATCCAGAGAAGAGAGCACCGCCATGGCCTTCTTGACCGTATTGGGGATGTCGTGCAGCTTGAGATCCAGGAAGATCTTATGGCCGCGCGCCTTGATGTTGCGCACGATCTCGGGGCCGGCCGCGTAGAACAGCTCCATACCGATCTTGACAAAAGGCTTTTCCTCGGTGAACTTGTCCAGGAAAGCATAGGTGGCTTCGGCGCTCGCGAAATCGCAGGCGATGATGACATCTTTTTTCATTACAGTGCTCCTCCGATAATTTCTTTTAATGTATTGATCCTGTACTGATCCATCACGCGGGGCAGATCCTCGATGATGTTCTTACAGGCATAGGGCTCCACCAGATTGGCCGCGCCGACTTCAACGGCAGTCGCGCCGGCCATCATCATTTCGATGACATTTTCCGCCGTGGAGATGCCGCCCAGACCGATGACCGGCACCTTGACGACCCTGGCCACCTGATACACCATGCGTACCGCCAGCGGGAAGATGGCATCACCGGACAGACCGCCGGTGGTGTTCTTCAGCAGCGGCTTGCGGCGGTTGAGATCGATGCGCATGGCCAGCACCGTGTTGATCAGGCTGATGGCATCCGCGCCGGCATCCTCGCAGGCCTTCGCGATGGCGGCGATATCTGTTACATTGGGCGAAAGCTTCATGATAACAGGCTTTGAGGAGACGGCCTTGACCGCCTTTGTGACCTCGGCTGCCGCTTTGGGATCGGTGCCGAAGCTCATGCCGCCGCCGTGGACATTGGGGCAGGAGATGTTGACCTCCAGCCAGCCGACCTGCGGCTCCGCCGAAAGCTTTTCGCACACAGCGGTGTATTCATCAACGGAAAAACCGCTCACATTCGCCATCACAGGCTTGTGGAAGCACTGTTTCAGGCGGGGCAATTCCTCGCTGATCACCTTATCCACACCGGGATTCTGCAGGCCCACGGCATTGAGCATGCCGGCAGGCGCTTCCGCGATGCGGGGCGTGGGATTGCCGAAACGCGGCTCCCTTGTGGTGCCCTTGAAGGAGAAGGTGCCCAACAGGTTGATATCGTAGTACTCGTTGAATTCATAGCCGTAGCCAAAGGTGCCGGAAGCGGGGATCACCGGATTATCCAATGTGATTCCGCACAGATCAACGCTCAGTCTTCCCACAGGATCTCCTCCTTCCTCATGACGGGGCCTTCCCGGCAGATGCGCTTGTTGCCGGTCAGCGTTTTGCAGGAGCAACCCATGCACGCGCCGAAGCCGCAGCCCATCCTGCGCTCAAAGGACATCTGGCCGCTCGTCTTCGCGGCCTTGTACACGGCCTTGAGCATGGGCTCCGGGCCGCAGGTGTAAAAGTAGGTGTAATGCTCCGGCAGCGTGTCGGTGACAAAGCCCTTCACGCCTCTGGAGCCGTCCGCCGTGGTGACGACGGTCTCACAGCCGAGCGCCTTGAACGCCTCTTCGCCGAAGACCTCATCGGCTTTATTGAAGCCGAGAACGGCGGTCACCTTCTTGCCCTGCGCGATCAACTGTTTGGCCAGCATGTAGAGCGGGGGCACGCCCACACCGCCGCCCAGCAGCAGCGGCGCTTCGCCGGAAACGGACAGGTCATAGCCGTTGCCGAGGCCCGTGAGGATGTCCAGCTCCTGACCGACCATCATATCGCGCATGGCGGCAGTGCCATGACCCACCACCTTATAGATGAGGGTGAGCACATCGCCCTCAACATCGCACACCGAGATGGGGCGGCGCAGATAATAGCCCTGGATCTTCACATTGACGAACTGACCGGGGGCTGTGATGGCTGAGGTATCCCCCTTCAGCTTCATCAGCATCACGTTCAGGGCGATCGGCGCGTTGTAAACGACTTCGAAAATGCTCTGTTTCATTCAAGTTCTCCTTTCAGGGAGGGATCGGCATAGGCGACCTTGCCGCCGGACACCGTGAGCATACATTTGCCCTGCACCTTCCAGCCGCCGAAGGGCGTGTTGCGGCCCATGGAAAGGAAGGAAGCCGGGTCGATCTCATAAGCGGCATCCAGATCGAATACGGTGTAATCATTCTCCGGATCCGCCTGAATGCCGAAGCGCTTCAGCGGCGCGTCGTGCATGAGGGAGATCAGTTTTTCAAAGGTGATGACACCTTTTTTCACAAGATAGGTGTACAGCAGCGGGAAGGAGGTCTCGATGCCCACGATGCCCATCGGGCTCTTTTCAAGGCCGCGGCTCTTCTCCTCCGCGCTGTGCGGCGCGTGATCCGTGATGATCATATCGATGGTGCCGTCCGCGAGGCCCTCCAGCAGGGCTTCCCGATCCGCCTTCGCGCGGAGGGGCGGGTTCATCTTCCAGTTGGCATCCTCGCGCATATCGGAATCATCCATCAGAAGGTAGTGCGGCGCGGTCTCGCAGGTGACATTCACGCCTTCTTTTTTAGCCTGACGGATGATCTGCACGCTTTCCCTGGTGGAGATGTGGCATACATGATAGGCACAGCCGGTCTCCTTCGCGAGGCGTACATCGCGCGCGATGGGGCCCCATTCAGACTCGGAGCAGATGCCCTTATAGCCATGGGCGCGCGCCCATTCACCGTCATGGATGCAACCGCCGCGAAGCAGGCTGTTATCCTCGCAGTGCGCTACGATGAGCTTGCCGAGGCGCTTTGCCTTCAGCATGGCATCGCGCATCATTTCCTCGCTTTGCACGCCGCGGCCGTCATCCGAGAAGGCCGCCACATACGGGGCCAGCGCTTCCATATCGGAGAGGGCCTCCCCCTTCTCGCCGCGGGTGATGGTGCCGTAGGGCAGCACATGCACCGCGGCATCGCGGCGGATGATCTGCCGCTGGACATCGAGCGCGGCCATGCAATCCGGCGCGGGATCCAGATTGGGCATGGCGCAGATGTGCGTAAAGCCGCCGTGCGCCGCCGCCCGGGTGCCGGTAAGGATGGTCTCCTTATAAGAAAAACCCGGCTCACGCAGATGAACATGGACATCTACGAGACCGGGCAATACGACACAGGAAGAAGCATTCATTGAAACACTATGAGAAATGGAAATTTCACGGGTAAGGATCTCGTTCTTGGAAAGAATGCCCCCCTGATAAGAAAGGGCGTTCCGGAATGACATCTTCGCCATGCTGTTCCTCCAACAAAAAACTGCCGTCCGATTTGATGGACAGCAGCATAAACACACTTTCAAAGCCGCATCACGGCCGCCGTCCTTGGAAGCCTCTCGGGACCTCCTTAAAGCACAGAACTAATATATCACATCCGGCTGTCGTTTGCAAGCTAAAAAGCGAATATTCAGCCCGTAATTCATTACAAAAGTATGTATTTTCAGATTCTCCGATCGGGCAATCAAAAACGGCCCTGCAAAAAGCAGGGCCGTCCGATACGCTTTGCGCGCGGAAGGGAGCGGAAGATCAGTCCGCCGGCATCTCCGCGGGATTGGCTTCCTCCAGCACCACCTTGCTGGCCCAGAAGCCCATGTTGATATGGCCCTTCAGGCACACGATGGGCTTCTCCGCGGTAAGGGTGATCTGAGGATCGTTGCAGCGGCTGCTCATCGGGGGCACCACATGCACCAGATGCGTGCCGTAAGGCAGCGGGATGCGGATGCACTGACGATTGCCGATATGCCCGTAGGGCTCTTTATCGATATAGATGCTCCAGCCGGTCGCGCTTCCGACGAAATTGCCCATGCGATACAGCTGGATCATGCCGACATTTTCTCCGCCCACGGAGATCTCCGCGCCGCACTTGCACTTGCCGGCACCGGAAAAGTCATACACCTTCTTGCAGGAAGGACATTTTACACGAAAAGTCGCCATTGTATTTCACCTCGTCTCAGAAATCAGGGGATGATCAGAACACAATAAGAGGGAGCGCCGGAAAGACGGATCAGACCTCTTCCCCGCCGTCTTCTTCCTCATTGCCCTGCGGGAAGAGCGGCTTGTGGCAGTTGGGGCACAGATAATCCTCATCGAAATCGAAGTTATCGACTTCGAAGGTCATTTCCTCGCCGCAGTAAGGGCAGGCGTACTGGACGATGTTATCGCCCTCGTCTTCGTCGTCCTCATCCTCGTAATCCTCATCGTCGTCTTCTTCATCGCCGTAGATATCTTCTTCAACGGCAGCCAAATCCTCGTCGATGGAATCCACATAATCGTTCAGTTCGTTGACCTGCTCGGTCAGATCGGTGATCTCATCCGCCATCGCCTCGAGCAGCTCCAGCACCTTGGACATCACGCGGCCCTCGGGCTTTTCGGTGTCCATATTCAGGCCCTCGACCAGGCCCTTGATATAAGAAACGCGATCAGAAAGGGTATTCATCGTTTATTCCTCCTTGGAAATCGTGACGGGGCTTCCCGTCGTATGAGAAAGGCTGCCGCGTAACGCAGCAGCCTTTTCATCATGATTAAGCGCGGCTCAGATATTCGCCGGTGCGGGTGTCGATCTTGATCACATCGCCGATGTTGATGAAGAGGGGCACCTGCAGCTCATAGCCGGTCTCACAGGTGGCAGGCTTGAAGTTGTTGGTGGCGGTATCACCCTTGAAGCCGGGTTCGGTCTGGGTGATCTCCAGGTCAACGAAGTTGGGCGCTTCAACAGAGAAGGCCTGACCCTTGAAGTAGCGGACGGTGACGTTGGTGTTTTCCTTGACGAAAACAATGGCGTCCTCGACAGCTTCCTTGTTCAGGGGCATCTGCTCATAGGTCTCGGGATCCATGAAGTAATACAGATCGCCGTCATTGTACAGGTACTGCATTTCCTTGGTCTCGATGATCGCGCGGGGCATCTTGTCGGTGGGGTTGAAGGTGCGCTCGACGACGGCACCGGTCATGACATTCTTGATCTTGGTGCGAACGAAGGCAGCGCCCTTGCCCGGCTTAACGTGCTGGAAATCAACGATGTTCCAGACGCCTCCGTCCCATTCTACAGTAATGCCCTTTTTGAAATCGCCAGCAGTGATCATTGTGGTGTTCCTCCAATTTTTATTGAGTAGGTTTTGATTAACTTATTGCTAAAGGACCGTCACTTGATGATGACAAGCTCCTTTGATGCATGAACCAGGGTACGCGCGCCGTCTTCCGTGATGACGCAGGTGTTTTCGATGCGAACGCCGCCGAGACCGGGCACATAAATGCCGGGCTCCACCGTGACGATGTGACCCGGGGTGAGCACATCATCGGAGGCGTAAGACAGGCGGGGCTGTTCGTGGATATCGATGCCGACGCCATGGCCGAGACCGTGACCGAAGCGGCCGGCATAACCGGCGTTATCGATGATCTCGCGGGCCTTGAGGTCGATCTCCTTGCAGGTCTTCCCGGGAGCGAGCGCGGCTTCGCAGGTGCACTGCGCTTCCAGCACGGTGTCGTAGATCCTGCGCATTTCGGCGGAGGGCTCTCCGAAGCAGATGTTGCGGGTCACATCGGCATCATAGCCGCCCTTGCGGGCGCCGAAGTCGAAGGTGACCATATCGCCCTGCTGCATCACGCGATCGGACGGGATGGCATGCGGCAGAGAACCGTTATTGCCGGAAGCCACGATGGTATCGAACGCGAGGCCGTCAGCGCCGCATTCGAGCATGAGGTGATCCAGACGGATCTGCGCCTGCTTTTCCGTCCAGCCGGGACGGATCTCCCTGCAGAGCATCTCAAACGCGCGGCAGGTGATATCACAGGCCTGTTCGATGAGCTTTACTTCGCTTTCTTCCTTGATGACACGGACCTTTTCAGGCGCGTTATCGAGGCTGAGGAACGTGACGCCGGGCATCGTCTTCTTCATGCGCTCAAAGGCGCGGACGGTGTACTGATCATCCTCGTAAAGCAGGGTGTCAATGCCCTCTTCCTGCATCAGACCGTAGGCAATGGCTTCATGGGAGACGCCGCGGCCGATCATGTGCACCGAGAAGCCGGGAGCCTGACGCTCCGCCTGCTCGGTGTAGCGGGAATCGGTAATGATGGCACGGTGTGCCTTGCTCAGAAAAACGAGGCCTTCCCCCGTATAGCCGCTGACATAGAACATGTTGGACGGCTTGCTGAGCAGGACCGCCTGATGTTCCTGAAGGTCACAGACGGAAAAAACCTTATCCACTCTGGTCATAAACAGAACTCCTTGGGCAGCGCGGACGCCGCCGGATTGCATACGGCGCACAGAATACGCATAGTATACTTGATTATTTTAGCATACTCCGGCATCAAATACCAGTCTTTTTTTCGCCAAACGGGGTGTTTTCGATGTATTTTTCCGTCATTCCGGCACAGAAACGCACAAATCCGAGGCAGGGACGCTGCTGATAGAAAGCTTCCGTGCGCGGCGTGGGAACGGGATCCGAAGCCCCGTCAAGGCCCAGCAGATCCCGGCAGAGCATGCTGCCGTACTGATCCCGGAAGGCGTAGGCCATCTGCTGCACGCGGGCGTAATGCGCCGCTTTAACTTCACCGGTCTACGGCGTGTCATAGCCGTACAGCATGCCCAGCACCATTTCCGCGCCGCTGAGCGCGCCGCAGAATTCCCTGAGCCTGCCGATACCGCCGCCGTGGGAACAGGCAACGCGAAGGCACACCGGGAGCGGCAGCCCCATCACATCGCTGAACGCGCCGAAGACCGACTGAGCGCAGTTATAGCCCTGCAGGAACAGTTCCTCAGCCTTCTTCGCGTGATCGATCTTCATCAGAAATGACCGCCGTGGCCGCTGCCGTGGCTTCCGCCACCGCCGCCGCCGCGGGAGCCGCTGCTGCTCGATTCGATCTTGGTACGGGTGGTGGTGGTGTACAGATACAGATCCAGCGCGCGATCCAGACGGAAGGAATCCGGCACCATATAATCCGTCGCGTTGCGCTTGCCGTTCGCGGTCTTCATCTTGCCGCGGAGCACCAGCACCACGATCAGCGCGATGACCGCGCCGACCGCGAGCACGATGGGCAGGATCTCCTTCACGCGATCCATCGCGTAAGTGCTTCCCTTGCCCTCACGGTAGGAGGCCGGGATGGCGGAAGCTTCTCTCTTGACCTGCGTCAGGAATTCCATAAAAGCCTTGGCGTACCGCCCTTCGGACAGAGAAGGCGTGAAGGCTTTGTCATTGATACCGCCCTCGACGCGATTGCCGACGGGACCGAAGCCATACACATAATAGCCGCGATCCCCCATGTTGATCAGCAGCATCACACCGTCCCTGCGTTCACCGACGCCCAAACCGTAGCGCTGATAGAGGTTCTCGCAATAGTCATACTTATCTTTGCCGTTGGTGGAATTGGTGGTCACGATGGCGATATCCAGCCCGTAGGCTTTCCGCAGCTCGAAGATCTTGATCTTCAGAGTATCGACCTCGGAGGCCTTCAGCAGCCCCGCGCCGTCCATGATGCACACGGTTTCGGTTTCCGCTGACGCGAAAGAGCACATCATCACGATCAGCATGACAACAGCCAGTACAGCCGTCAAAATACGATTCTTCATCAGATGATACCTCCGTTCGCAAGGATGAACGCGATCGCGCCACCGACCAGCGCGATGCCCGCGGTGATGCCGATGAACCATCCGGCAGCCTTGCCGAAGGACACGGGCAGATTGCCGATGAAGCGGCCGGTCTGGCCGTTCATGGCGAAGGAATAGGTCTTATCCTTCCAGCGGGTGTTGAGCAGCCAGACGGGCATCAGCACTTCGCGCACACCGGCCTGATTGACGCGGATGGAGTTCTTCTCCGGCACCACGGAAGCATAGCCCTGCACCGTCTGCGCGAAGCGATCCAGCACAGACTTGCGGATGCGGGCATTGGCGCGTTCCTTGCACTGTTCGGCAGGCACATCATGACGCTGCGCCTGATAGCCGGCGAGATAAGCAAGGGAGAAATCCTTCTGCTCGGCGGCGTTGAACGGCTCAACGGATTCCATCAGGGTATCATCCATGGTGGAAGAACCGTCCGCCGGGACATCCCGGAAGGCCAGCTGACCGGAGCGGTACACACGGTAATGCCTGGTTTCGGTGATCTGATACTGCCCCTTGCGGTAGGAGCGCACCTTGGTGGCCTTGTAGGTGATATCGCTGTCGGTATCGCAGTTGAAGAGCCAGAAGGGCACATAAACACCGGTGATCTTCTCGATGCGGTTGCCGGCGAGGAAGCCGGAGGGCAGCAGCTTTTTGCCGCGGCAGTAGCGCGTGTATTCCGCCATTGCTTCTTCTTTTGTTTTGGCAAAGGGAATGACATTGGCCGGCTTGTATTCACCGCGGTACTGATCCTCCATCACCAGCGGATTGCCGCAATAAACACACTCGGACGCGCCGGTGGTCTCCTCCACCACCATTTCACTGCCGCAGGAGGGGCAGCGATAGCAGCGCAGATGCTCCATATCCTGTCCGGACCAGGAAGCGGTATAGGGATCCGCCCAGTCCATCTGAGAAACGCTTTCCGCCTTCTCATCCACTTCCTGCAGCTGCTGGATCGTCTCCGCGGGGAAGGTATTCCCGCAGTGATCGCACTTCATTTCCTGCTCAGCGGCAGCATAAAACAAAGCGGCGCCGCAGCTGGGGCACTTGTATGTATCAGCCATGATAACGACTCCTTTTCAAATTGATAAAAGGGTAACGATTCTATATACGCCGTCCGTATCCGCTTTTCCTGCACAAAAAAGTAAAACCATAATATTTGCAAGGGATCGCGGGATATGTTATAATGAAAGAACTGTAAACAGGAGGGCAACCATGAACGCAGATGTATTGATCGTAGGCGGCGGACCCGCTGCCTGCAGCGCCGCGCTGACCATGATCAACCGCGGACGCAGTGTGATCATGGCTTATGTAGATGAAGGCGCGCTCGGAAAGGCGCGCGAGGTGATCACCAATTACCCCGGCATGGAGGGCATGACCGGCGCGGAAATGCTGGAGAAGATGCGCGCGCAGGTCAAACGCGCCGGCGCGGAGATGATCAAAGGCAGCGTGCGGCAGATCATTCCCATGGGGGATTCCTACGCCGCTTTGATCGGTCAGGATTACCTGACGGCGAAGGGCGTGATCCTGTGCTGCGGAACGCTGCGCGGCGGCGCCATTCCCGGTGAGGCCGACCTGATGGGACAGGGGGTCAGTTATTGCGCCACCTGCGACGGCATGCTGTACAGAAAAAAGAAGATCGCGGTCATTTTGGGGGATGAAAACGAGCAGGAGGAAGTGGATTTCCTCACCTCCATCTGCGAGGTGGTCTGCTATGCCGAAAGGCCCGGCATGGCTCTGCCCTCCGATGTACGCTATGAAAAGATCCTCGGCATCAAGGACGGCCCCGTGCTTGTGACCGAACAGGGCGAAACGCCGTACGCCTGTATCTTCATCCTGCGCAGCGCGACGCCGCTTCGCCAGCTGATGACCGATCTGGAGACCGGGGAAAACGGCAGGATCCGTGTGGATAAAAACATGAAGACCAGTCTGCCCCGCGTATATGCCGCCGGAGACATGACCGGCGCGCCTTATCAGATCGCGGCCGCGGTGGGCGAAGGCAACATCGCCGCCATCGAACTGGACAAGGAACTGCGCGCGGGCCGCTGAAAAAAGATCCTAACATATTGTATTATCATGAATCACGCGGAAAACCGTGCTGAGCGCCGGTCTTTCGCCGAATGGAGGGGTATACCATGGAACCGAAGTCCCGCAAGGACGAGATCATCAATCTGCAGCAGGAGATCATCCTGAATATGCAGCGACGGAATCTGAAGAATGTCGGTCAGGATCTGTGGGGCGCGGGGGTGCGTCCCGGCTCTTCCCTGCTGCCCGATTATTTTTCCGGCCTGTCGGAAGCCGTGCCGAAAATGAAGGATATCACGGAAGGCATCGCCTCCCTGACGAATGAACTGAACAGTTCCGGCTCCGCCGTGCCTGTCTTCCCCTCCACGCTCACCCCGGCACCCGCCGCGCCGGTCTCCCCTGTGCCCGCGGCGCCTGAAACAGCTGCCGCCGCGCCCGAGACTGTAAAAGAAGAAAAAGCCGAAGAAAAGGCTGAGGAAGAGGAAGCGCCCGAAAAGATCGAGGATCTGAAGGCGGAGCTGAACGATTACATCGGCCTTGACAACATCAAGCAGGAAGTAGAAAGCCTGATCAACTGGATCACCATCAACAAAAAGCGCGAGGAAATGGGGCTGAAGGTGCCCAAGATGTCCCTGCACATGGTGTTCAGCGGCAACCCCGGTACCGGCAAAACGATGGTGGCCCGTCTGATGAGCCGCATCTTCAAAAGCCTGGGCATTCTGAGCAAGGGCCATCTGATCGAGGTGGACCGCAGCGGTCTGGTGGCCGGTTATGTGGGACAGACTGCCATCAAGACGCAGGAAGTGTGCGATAAGGCCAAGGGCGGCGTGCTGTTCATTGACGAAGCCTACGCCCTCACCAACCGCGGCGGCAATGACTATGGTCAGGAGGCCGTGGATACCATCCTGAAGGCCATGGAGGACAACCGCGATGACCTGATCGTCATCGTGGCCGGATACATCGAGCTGATGGAGGAATTTGTCCACAGCAATCCCGGTCTGGAAAGCCGCTTCAACCGCTTCATGAACTTTGCCGATTACACGCTGGAAGAAATGATGGGCATCTTTGACATGCGCTGCAGCCAGAGCGGCTATCTGGTGAGCGAATCCGCCCGTGACGAGCTGGAAGCGATCATCAAGGAAAAGAGCGCGGATGTAAAGGGCTTCGGCAACGCGCGCGGTGTGCGCAACCTGTTTGAAAAGGCCGTGGCCGCGCAGGCGGACCGTCTGGCTGACGAACTGGCCGCGAACAGCGATCTGGAGCTGACAAAGGAACTGCTGATGACCCTGACCGAGGCGGATATCCTGAAGGCCGGCGACCACGAAGTGCCCGCGGAAGATGACGCGGACGAGAACGCGGCTGAAACCGGCGAGGAAAACGCTGCCGAAGCGGCTGATGAAAACGCCTGACCGCCCTATTCTCCTGGCTAAGGCCGCGGGGAGGATCCGGATCTTCACAAAAAAATCAAAAAAAACATAAAAATCATCAATAAACCGCTGATTTCACCGTATTTTGTGTTGACAGACACGGGAATGTGTGATAAATTATTCAAGGCTCAAAAGAGCCTGTGCCAAAGACAGCAGGTACGGTCATCCGTTCAAAGGCGAAAGCCGCCGGCCGAGGTGCGAGAGTGTATTTTGATGATTTACGCCCTTGTGCCATGCACAGGGGCTTCTTTTAATCAAGCCGGAAAGATGGTGTCAACTGTAGAATGTCTGCAAATCTGGAAAACAAAAAGGTCATCGTTTCCGAGATCGTGGAAAAGCTGAAGAATGCTCAGAGCGTCGTCGTCGTCGAATACAGTGGTATCACTGTTGAAGAAGTGACCGGTCTGCGTAACAAGTTCCGTGAGGCCGGCGTTGAATACGTCGTTCTGAAGAACAAGCTGTTCGCCCGTGCTCTCCAGGAAGCCGGTATCCCTGATATGGGTAAGGTTCTGGAAGGCCCCAACGGTTTCGCTTTCGGTATGACCGATGCTGTTGCTCCTGCCAAGGTCGTTTACGACTTCATCGACAAGAGCAAGAAGGAGTGCCTGACCGTCAAGGGCGGTATCATGGGCACCGAGATCATGGATGTGAAGGCGGTCAAGGCCCTGTCCGAGCTGCCCAGCCGCGATGTGCTGCTGGCTCGTTTGGTGGGTTCCCTCAAGTCCCCCATCACCAACCTGGTTTATGCTATCGAAGCTATCCGCAAGAAGGCTGCCGGCGAGGAGTAATCGCTGCGTGACCTAACAAAAAATCAAACAAATTATGGAGGATATTAAAATGACTGCTCAGGAATTGATCGCGGCCGTTAAGGAAATGACCGTGCTGGAACTGAATGATCTGGTTAAGGCTCTGGAAGAAGAATTCGGCGTTTCCGCCGCTGCCCCCGTTGCTATGGTCGGTGCTGTGGCCGCTGCCGCTGCCCCCGTTGAAGAACAGACTGAATTCGACGCGATCCTGGTTGATGCCGGCGCTGAGAAGATCAAGGTCATCAAGGCCGTCCGCGAAGTCGTTGCCGGTCTGGGCCTGAAGGAAGCCAAGGACTTCGTTGAAGCTGTGCCTAAGGCTCTGAAGGAAGGCGTTTCCAAGGAAGAAGCCGAAAAGATCAAGGCTGCTTTCGCCGAGATCGGTGCCAAGGTCGAAGTCAAGTAATTTCGAACCGGACATCCGAGCTGCCCGCAAGGGCAGCTCTTTTTGTATACTTCCATGATCAGAAGGGTTCTGCTGACGGCATACAAAAAAGACAGGGACGCGTTTGAGCGTTCCTGTCTTTTGAATTGATGCGATTTAGGATTTCGGCGCGTTCTCCGCGCGGATCAGCACATGATAAGAAGTGACACCCAGCACCGCGCACATCGCCATCATGATGAGATACAGCGCCCAGTTGGGGAGGGAGCCCAGCTTATCCAGAGCAAACTCGATGGCGATACACACGCCGACCGCGATCAGATAAGCGATCAGACAGATGACCAGTGAACGGAAGGAAACAGAGGAATCCGCCTTCCATTTGGCAACACGCCCGGAAACGCGGAACGCGGTCCACAGCATCATCAGGAAGGGGACCAGCGCGGCCACCAGCTGGGTGACACGGATGAAATAACTCCAGCGGAGGAATTCATCAAAACGCATATTTTCCCACAGCACCTGTGTGCTGAAGAAGAGCAGGAAGAACAATTTGTACTGCGTGCCCGCGCGGTTTGCCTTGCGGGAACGGATGAGCAGGAACAGGAAGATGATGAGCGCGGTGAGGCCCTCCGTGAAGAACACGGCGAAATGCCATTCATCCCACTGATTGGAGACCGCGATGGGGAAATGGCAAAGATACGCTTCCGTGACATCATCCACAAAGCGGCCGCGGCCCATTTCGGTGAAATACTCACCAAACCGGCAGACCGCCAGCGCCAGCGCGGCCCAGGGAGCCATTCCATCCGCCAGCAGTGAGAACCGTTCCTTTCGCAGTCCGGCTGTCAGCGCGCAGGCCAGCACGCCGCCCAGCAGCACACCGATCAGACCGTAGCCGGTGGTATAGGGAGAGAAAAACGGTTCTTCGATGACACCATCAATAAAGGAACCGAGATAGACAAGAATGTAGGTCAGACGGGCGAACAGGAACCCGAAAACGACGGTCAGCGCGCATACGAGGACTTTGGTGCCCTTCTTAAACCGCGGCGCGCAAAGGCCGAAGAGCGCTCCCGAGACGAGCGCGGCGCACGCGACGATGACCGCGTAGACAGAAACATCGATATCAAACAGGGTAAACAACGGATCCATGAACGATTCCTTTCAGACGCTCCCGGGATCACTCTTCAACGATGGCACTCGCGAAGTAGATGATATCGCTGACAGAGCGGAGCTTGGGATTGGTGGGAACATTGATCTTGGAATAGGCGCTGGCCTCGGTGCGGAAGACCATCCAGGAGGAGGTGCCGCCGTCGAGATTATAGGCATTCTGAATTTCGGGATAACGGGTCTGCAGCAGGTCGATCAGCTGGATCAGGGAAAGACCCGTATTGCCCTTATCCTCGGGGCCGGCTGTCGCGATCACCAGATACTCCAGCGGGCCGGTCTGCGCCAGCACGATGCGCTGAGCGCTCTTGAACGCGGCCACCTGATCCGTAAAATCCCTGCCGGCGGAAGTCTTGGAGATCTCCGTGATGCGATCCGCCTGCGGCGCGCCGTCGATGATGAGACCGGGGCCGAAGGTGAGCGCGTTGACGATATTTCCCTCGTAGGCAGTGATATCCGCCGCGGTGGGCATCTGCAGGATGTGAAGATCCGCCTGATCATCGATCACGAGCACATCATAATTGCCGGTCAGCTTATTGCGGTATTCCGTCCCCTGACGGATGACCAGACGCTTGGGCAGTTTATCGCTGATGTAGGAATCCCCCGTCATGGCAAAAACCGCGTTGAAGCGCTTGCCCAGGGCTGTGACATATTCCGTCTGCTGGCTGTTATAGCGGGAAGCGAAGGCAGTGCGCAGCTGCGAGGGATGCGCGATCTGAATGCGGGCCGTCCAGTAATCGGTGTTCTCATAGCGGCCGCTCACCCAGTAGGTGACATCATGGCTGTCCACCCGGACAGTCACCTGTTCATTGGTTTCGAGCATCACGCGGATGGAAGCATCCTCGTAGCCCACGGGATCCCCGTTCCCTTCCTGATAGATATAATGATCCAGCAGGGGCTTGCTGCCGCCCTTATCGATATCCATGGGCAGTTCGCGGATCTCTCCTTCCGGCAGCGCGGAAGAAGCCTCCTCCGCGAAAACAGGCATTGTCAGCAGCAGGCACAGGGCCAGCATCAACGCGAATACATTCTTTTTCATCGGTTCAAATACGCTCCGAAACTTGCTTTTTTATCATAATTCCAAGCAGAATCATACAAATAAATTATAAGAGATTTGCTTGCGCCTTGTCAAGGCAAAAGAACGCCCGGACAAGGCGTACAGCCCTGCCCGGACGCGATTTTTACATATTGGAAGAACGGCCTTTATGACAAGGGGATCACTTGCCGAAACGCACCACGTTCCAGCTCTTTTTGCCCAGCAGGATCTTCGTGGCATCCTTTTCGGGAGCCAGATCCTTCGGCACGACCTGATAAGGATCCGCCTCGGTATTGATGGCCTTCATGTCATCATGGTGCATGGCGCTGTGAGACAGCACACGCAGATCCCCGAAGGCGCGCAGATCGCAGGTCAGTTCCATATCCTCATCCGCGCGGTTGACCGCGAACAGCGTGACGGTGCCGTCATCGTTCAGCACAGCCGCGGCATCGGCATCGGGAACATCGGTGAAATGAGAGGTATCATGCTTGCCGGTGGTCATGATGGGCATGAGGGAAATGCCCTGTCCCATCGTGGCGGCCTGCATGAGGGGATAATAGATGGTCTGCGCCCAGGCGGAGCCGCCCGCGCGGGTCATGATGGGCGCGATGACATTGACCAGCTGCGCCATGCAGGCGATCTTCACACGATCGGCATTGCGCAGGATGGTGATCAGCATGAGGCCGACCAGCAGCGCGTCTTCAAAGTTGTAGATATCCTCCAGCAGCGGCAGCGCGTTGCCCCAAGGCTCGGTCTTGTACAGTTTCTGATCCGCCTGATTGGAATGATACCAGACGTTCCATTCATCCAGAGACAGGTGCACGTTCTTCTTGCTGTTCTTGCGGCCCTTCACGGTGTCGCAGATGGAAGCGACCGTACGGATGAAATCCTCCAGATCCATGGTGGAAGCGAGGAAATCCTCGGTATCGTTGTGGGGATTGCCGTAGTAGCGGTGCAGGGACACATAATCAATATTATCGTAGCACTCGCTCAGCATGGTGTATTCCCATTCGCCGAAAGTGGGCATGCCGCGTCCGGAGGAGCCGCAGGCGACCAGCTCGATATCGTTATCCACCCACTTCATCATCTTGGCGGATTCATTGGCGATACGGCCGTATTCATAGGCTGTCTTGCTGCCCATCTGCCAGGGGCCGTCCATTTCATTGCCGAGGCACCACAGTTTGATGTTGAAGGGATCCTTCGCGCCGTTTTTGATACGCAGATCGGACAGATAGGAACCCTTGGCGTGGTTGCAGTATTCCACCACTTCCTTGGCTTCCATGGGGCCGCGGGTGCCCAGATTGACGGCGTACATCACATCGGTATTGGCCTTCTTAGCCCAGGAGCAGAACTCATGCAGACCCACGGCATTGGTCTCGGTGGTCTTCCACGCGAGATCCAGACGGGCGGGACGGGAAGCGACGGGGCCGATCGAATCCTCCCACTTGAAGCCGGAAACAAAGTTGCCGCCGGGATAACGGACGATGGGCACATTCAGATCACGCACCAGCTTGATGACATCCTTGCGGAAGCCTTCTTCATCCGCCATGGGATGGCCGGGCTCATAGATGCCGGTGTAGACGGCGCGGCCGAGATGCTCGATAAATGAGCCAAAAACACGCTTGTCGATACGGGAGACCTGATAATCCTTATCCAGAATGAGCTTTGCGCTTTTCATAACGTAATAACCTCCATATGACCCTGAGGTCCTGATTGCTTCCATTATACACGATGGCGCGTCCGTCTGCAACGCGTTTTTGGATTGGAAACGCGATGATCGTACACCAAAGAAAAAAGCAGCGGTTCCCTGCCGCGATTTTTGATCATGCCCTCCCCCGCCGCGCGTTTTTGCGCCGGTCGGCATTCGTTTGTCATGATACAGACGATTACGACGCGTAATCTGATGTTTTATGTCATGTTATGCTCGCTTTAAGCCACTTATGTCACGATACAATTTCGTTTGTTTACCATATTTTAGGCAAACTATATTGACATAATCGATCAAAAGCGATAAAATGTCAAACGGTCATGGAATACCATGACATATTGACCGGAGGAACACAATGAATTATCTCAGTGTGCACGACGCGGCGGAAAAATGGGGCCTGAATGAACGCAGGGTCACCCTCCTCTGCCGTGACGGCAAGATCAGGAACGCGAAAAAAGAAGGGAAGTACTGGCTGATCCCGGATGACGCGCCGCTCCCCCCGGACGGACGCACAAAAGAGGCCAGACAGGTTTCCCCCGCGGCTGAAGCGAACGCTGAAGGCCGGACTGATAAAAAGGAGAACAGAAAAATGGGTAAGTATTTCGGGACTGACGGTTTCCGCGGCAAGGCCGGTGTGGTGCTGACCGCGGAACACGCTTTCAAGACAGGCCGTTTTCTGGGTCATTACTTCGCTGCCCGTCATCAGGGCGAGGGCAATGCCCGCATCGTGATCGGCAAGGACACCCGCCGCAGCAGCTATATGTTTGAGTACTCTCTGGTGGGCGGTCTGGTCGCCTCCGGTGCAGATGCCTACCTGCTGCACGTTACCACCACCCCCTCCGTCGCCTATGTTGCCAGAACCGAGGGCTTTGAGTGCGGCATTATGATCTCCGCCAACCACAACCCCTACTACGACAACGGCATCAAGCTCGTCAATCAGAACGGCGAGAAGATGGAGGACGCGGTCATCGACCTTGATCGAATCTGTGAACACCTCCGGGTCTTTTACCTTTTGCTCGTTGTACAGCGCATTGATACGCTCCGCCAGCTTGGAAGAGGGCTCATGCGTCTTGATCTGAAACTGGTACGGTTCTCCCTTCTTACGAGGCTTCTGCTCATCGCTGATCTTTACGAATATCAGTTTACACAACTCTCCGAAAGCTGTAGGCGGGGATAATCTGCCACCGCCCCACAGGGTTTGATGGCATTTCTTGATCGCTGTAATC
>CALCTW010000117.1 GCA_937907055.1 uncultured Clostridia bacterium
GTTTCCTTCGGAAACGCCCCGCCCGCCCGGCAAAGCCGGGCGATACGATTTCAATAATACGGAACGGGATTAATCGAAACCTGCTTCGCCGATGCCGGGCGGGGTTTGATTGATGGTAACGCATAATAAGTGCATCAGGGGATCCGGGAGGATCCCCTTTTGAGAAGGGAAAATGTATGATTCATATTGACGCGGATCATGAACTGATCCGCTACACGGGCCGGATCGGGTTTGAAAATCCGAAGCAGCCGCTGTTTACCTGGGTTTGCTCTTCGCTGCGCTTTATCCTGAAGGGGAATCGCTGCGTGCTGCACATCGATAACAAGCGCCTTTACTGGAAGAGCATTCTGGGTATGATCGTCAACGGCGCGGAGATGCGGCTGGATCTGCAGGACGGTATGCAGGAGATCGACATCAGCCGTCACCTGATCGATGATGTGAACGATGTGCTGGTGTACAAGCGTCAGGACAGCTGCCATAATTTCAGTTTTGCCGGCATGGAGATCGAAGGCGAACTGATGCCCCTGCCGGAGCGCCCTGCCCGCCGCATGGAAGTGTACGGTGACAGCGTGAGCGCCGGTGAGGTGTGCGAGGCCATGCACTATGTGGGTCAGAGCGATCCGCAGGGGCATGACGGCATTTTCAGCAACAGCTGGTACTGCTATGGCTGGCAGACGGCGCGCGCGCTGGGCGCGGAGCTGCATGATATCGCGCAGGGCGGCATCGCGCTGCATGACAAGCGCGGTTGGTTCAACGCGCCGGATTATATCGGCATGCAGAGCTGCTGGGACAAGGTGAATTACAACCCCAATCTGGGACCGGTGACCGATTGGGATTTTGCCAGGTATGTGCCGCATGTGGTGGTGGTTGCGCTGGGACAGAATGACGCGAACCCGGATAATTACATGAAGAATGATCCCGATGGGGAAAAGGCGCGCGAATGGAAGCGTGATTACGCGGATTTCATCCGCGGACTGCGCGCGAAATATCCCAAGGCAACGATCCTGCTGGCCATGACCGTGCTGGGGCATGATAAGGAATGGGATGACGCGATCGAGGATGTGTGCAATGGGCTGCAGGACGCGCGCGTGCATCACTTCCTGTATCACCGCAACGGACGCGCGACGCCCGGTCATCCCCGTATGAGCGAACATACCGAGATGGCGCGTGAACTGACCGCCTATATCCGCGGACTGGGTGATGCAATCTGGGAATAAGGGGACGGGCGCATGAATAAAAAAGAACTCTGGCGCATGACCAAATTCACCCTGTTTTCCATCTCAGCCGGGATCATTCAGGAAGGTACGTTCCTGCTGCTCTTCAATGTGCTGTTTCAGGAAAACCAGCGGCTGTACTGGCCGGCCTATCTGGTATCGCTTCTGCTGAGTGTGGTGTGGAACTTTACGTTCAACCGCCGCTACACCTTCCGCTCTGACGCGGATATCAAAAAGTGCATGCTGCTGGTGGCCCTGTATTACGCGGTGTTCACGCCGCTGACCACCTGGGGCGGTGACCGGCTGGTGGCGATTGGCTGGGACGGCAATCTGGTGCAGATCCTGACCATGCTGCTCAATTTCGTCACCGAATTCCTGTATCAGAAATTCGTGGTGTACCGCAAGACCGTCGATACCAACAAGCTGGCGAAATGAGCCGGATGAGGGGAACTGAAAAAGGGTAATAAAAAAGAGGTTCTTCACGGAAACTTAGGCTATAGTCGTTCCAAGGTTGCTTTGAGATTATCGTGGCGTTGCCACGAAAGGAACGGCAGTGAAGGAATATCAACGCTTGTACGCCGTTGTCCCCATGTGACGTTTTCAGGCGTGATGGTATATATGGTATTCATGGCCTAACTTTCCGTGAAGAGCCTGTTTTTTGTTGCAGCAGAATAGAAAAACGAATTGACACCATATACGGTGTCATATATAATGTCATTGGGGTGAGAGTATTGTCACAATGGGAAAAACTGCTGAGCAAAATCAAGAGCCTTTCCAAGGAACTGCGGTACGCGGAACTGAAAAAAGTGCTGGAGGCCTATGGGTATGAAGAGCATGGCCCCAAAGGCGGCAGCAGTCATCATACATTTCGTAAAAAAGGGCACGCGCCGATCACGATTCCCAAGCATGAACCGATCAAACGGGTGTATGTAGAAATGGTGAGAGACATCGTGCTGAGTGAGGAGGGATACGATGAAAACATTGGATGAATATTTGAAACTGCCTTATCGGATGGAGATCACGCCGGATGAAGAAGGGGGCTTTGTCGCGTCTTTCCCGGAACTGAAGGGCTGCGTTACCTGCGCAGATACCATTGAGGAAGCAGTCAGGAACGCGGAAGAAGCAAAAAAGGAATGGCTGATGGCCGCTATGGAAGAAGGATATCCGATCCCCGAAACGGAGAGCATGGAAGCATATTCAGGACAGTTCAAATTGCGCCTTCCCAAATCCCTGCACAGGCAATTGGTGCTGCAGGCAAAGCGCGAAGGGATCAGCATGAACCAGTATTGCGTTTATCTGCTGGGTCAGAGCGTGATGAGAGGGTAATGAATCAAACGAAAAAAAGCAGTCTGTGAAAGAATCGGTTCTCTCACAGACTGTTTTGTTTTGTATGTGTGTTTTTGTTTCAGGAAAGCAGCATACGGTCATTATCCAGCGCCTTGCCCGCGGCCTGCTTGAACTTCTCCAGCAGATCCGGCACGGTGAGGTGCTTGCGTTCCTCACCCTTGATGTCCAGAATGACGCTGCCGTGATTCATCATCAGGGTGCGGTTGCCCAGATCAAGGGCATCCTGCATGTTATGGGTGACCATCATGCAGGTGAGGTGGTTTTCCTCCACGATCTGCGTGGTGAGCGCCAGCACCTTCTGCGCGGTGCCGGGATCCAGCGCCGCGGTGTGTTCATCCAGCAGGAGCAGCTTGGGCGGATTGAAGGTGGACATGAGCAGGGTGAGCGCCTGACGCTGACCGCCGGAGAGCAGGCCGACCGGCTGATTCATGCGATCCTCCAGGCCCATATCGAGCAGGGCAAGACGATCGCGGAAATCACGGCGGTCCTTCCGGGAGGGAGCGCTGAGCCAC
Organism: uncultured Clostridia bacterium; assembly: GCA_937907055.1. Taxonomy (GTDB): domain Bacteria; phylum Bacillota; class Clostridia; order Christensenellales; family Aristaeellaceae; genus ZC3RG03. Next base: position 3,074 of record CALCTW010000117.1, read on the forward strand.
CAGCCGCGTCCGGAGGCGAGCGCGAGGTTTTCCTCGATGCTCATGCCCGGCGCGCTGCCGCGCATGGGATCCTGAAACAGGCGGCCGATGATCTTGGAACGCTTGTGCTCGGCCATGAAGGTGATGTCTTTTCCATCCAGAATAACGCGTCCCTGATCGAGCGGGAAGCTGCCGCAGATGGCATTGAACATGGTGGATTTACCGGCGCCGTTGGCACCGATGACCGTGACAAAATCGCCGTGCTCCACGTGCACGTTCAGATCGGAAAACACCTGTTTGGCGTTGACAGTACCGGGGTTGAAAGTCTTCGCGATGTGTTCAAGGATCAGCATCACATCACACCTCCTTCTTCTTTGCCGCTTTTTTCATCTTCATCCTGCGGCGCAGCACCGTCATCTTGCCGCTGAGATAGGGCGTGCTGATGACCGCGACCACGATGACAGAGGAGAACGCGTTGATGAGCTGTGTGGGCAGGCTGAACAGCATGGCCACCTGATAGGCCAGACGGAACAGGATAGCGCCGATGACCGCGCCGATGGCCTTGATGGTGACACCGCCGCGGCGGAAGATGGTATTGCCGATCAGCAGACTGGCCAGCGCCATGGTCAGGATGCCGGAGCCGGTGGTGATGGTGGCGTTCTTCTGCATCTGCGCCAGCAGGCAGCCGGCTAGCGCGGTGAAGGAATTGGAGATGACAAGACCCACCGTGGTGGTGAAAGCCGGGTTGATGGAGGAGGAACGCACCATATCGGGATTATTGCCCGTGGCGCGGATGGCCATGCCCAGTTTTGTGCGCAGGAAGAAGGATAGGAACAGCACCACCAGCGCGACCGCGATCAGACAGATGATGGTGTTGGTCAGGTTGGGCACGACCTGCGTGATGGCCGGCAGATCGCCCAGCGCGGTCTGGCCGAGCAGTTTGTTGAGATGGGTAAACATGGACGGATTGAATTTGTCCACCAGATTGATCTGGGAACCGATCAGCAGCTGGTTGACCGAATAGAGCGCGGTGTTGACCACGATACCGGAAAGCAGGCTGTTGACGCCCATGCGTGTCTGTAAAACGGCGGTGATGAGACCGGAGGTCATACCCGCGAGCATGGCGACCGGCAGGGACAGATAGGGGAGCCCTGCCTTGACCAGCAGCGCGCCGACGGCAGCACCCAGCGTGAAACAACCTTCTGTGGAAAGGTCGCACACGTTGAGCATGCTGTAGCTGAGATACAGCGCCAGCACGACCAGCGAGCAGCACAGACCGAGGTTGACCGGGCTTTGGATCAGCGCGAGGATACTATAGAAATCATACACGGGGAATTACCTCCGGAGTGTCAAAATCGGGGACAGGAAAACTCCTGTCCCCGCAGGGAATACGGATTGGATCAGAGGGCAAAGATCACTGGATGTCGGTAAAGCTTTCAGCCAGCACGATGGGCTGCACCTTGGTGCAGTAGGGCGCGAAGAGCTGTTCGATATCTTCGTAGTTGATGCCCATCATTTCGCAGATCTCGGTGTTGACGGTGGCGGTGCCGTTGTCGAAAGTCATAACAGGCAGTTCAGCGGGGGAAGTGCCGTTGATCAGGATCTCAGCCACCATGTTGGCGGTTTCCACACCCAGGTTGGCGTAGTCAACACCGTAGCCCAGGAAAGCGCCGTTCAGTGCGAAGGAGTCAGCACCGGTGAAGTGGGGGATGCCGGCATTGGCCAGGGTCTCGAAGATGGCGAGTTCAGCGGCCATGATGGTGTTATCGGAGGGGGTGAACACGGCATCCACCTGCGCGAAGACCAGCGCGTTGACGGCCATCTGCACTTCGGAAGCGTTGGAACCGGTGGCTTCAACAATGTCGATGTTGTTGGCGGCCAGGTATTCCTTGGCGGTCGCGATGGCGGTGGTGGAGGAATCCTGGCCCAGGTCATACAGCAGACCGATCTTGGTGGCTTCGGGATTCATGGTGAAGATCAGGTTCATGATCGCGTTGGTATCCAGGAAGTCAGAAGTGCCGGTGATGTTGGCGCCGGGAGCTTCCAGGCTTTCCACCAGGCCGACGGACAGAGGATCGGAAACAGCGGCGAAGACCACGGGGATGTCCGTGCCTTCGGTGGCACCCTGCATGGTCATGGCCACGGGGGTGGCGATACCGATCATCAGATCGACCTTTTCAGCGATGAAGTTGTTCACGATCTGGCCCAGACGGACAAAATCCGCGTTGCAGTTATCATACTTGATCACGAAGTTGACGCCGTTGGCCTTGCCGATCTCTTCCAGACGGTTCTGGATGTTTTCGCAGATCTGATTCAGAGAAGCGTCATCCACGAAGTTGCACAGGCCGATGGTGAAGGTCTTCTCTTCAGCGGAAGCGAAGACGCAGGCGGTGAGGAGCATCATGACAGCGAGCATAACAGCAAAGAACTTTTTCATTTGGTTTACTTCCTTTCAATTAATAATATGTGAAAAGGGGAGACTGCCGGGTTTCTCTGGGTTTTGCCATTAAGATCCATGACCGGCTTCAGGACAAAATGGCATATGCATTTTTTACTGGCGGCAATCGCCATCGTCCGGTATCCGGTATCATCAGCCTCTTCCTCCTTTCCTGAAATAAAAAACTGCCCCATGCAGAAGAAGCCTTCTGCATGGGACAGGATGAATCATTCCTGCGGTGCCACCCATTTTGGTGTGTTGTCACACCCGCTCAGCGCATACATTTTATATGCCGGCCTTTGTTAACGAAGCGCCTGCTCCGTCGCCCCTACTGGGATCTGCATCCGTTCAGTTTGCCCTCGAAAGCCCATTCAATCCATCTTTCCTGCCGCGCTTTCACCACCGGCGGCTCTCTGTGAGTAAAGGTTGCGGATCTACTCGCCTTTCTCCTTGGTTTACTCAATTAGAACACATAAAAAATAAAATGTCAACACCGAATTGTGTTTTTTGGTTGTATTTTGGTTTATCCTTTCATCAAATCGTTGACGCCTCCAATAAGAACCGCTATAATAGCCTTAAGGGAATGAAGTTCTCCCGCGGGAAACCGGAACCGCTGTTCAGGCTGATGACTTCTGCATTGCTGCAGGGGGATCGGCTTTTTCTTTTTTATATCAGGAGGAGATCATATGCTGACTTCACTGGGGATCATTTTTCTGGTCGGGCTCGCCATGGCGGCCATCTGCAAGCAGCTCCGTCTGCCGCGCATCATCGGCATGCTCGTCTGCGGCATCGTCACCGGGCCGTTCGTGCTGGATTGGCTGGATCCGTCCATCCTCGGCATCTCGGCGGAGCTGCGGCGCATGGCGCTGATCATCATCCTGATCAAGGCCGGGTTATCGCTCAATATCACGGAACTGAAAAAGGTGGGGCGTCCGGCGCTGCTGATGTCCTTCCTTCCGGCTTTGTTTGAGATCGGCGGCTGCATGCTGCTGGCGCCGCTGCTGCTCCATGTCACGCTGATCGAGGCCGCGGTGATCGGCGCGGTGCTGGGGGCGGTCTCACCGGCTGTGGTGGTGCCGCGCATGGTGGCGCTGATGGAGGAGAAGGTGGGCACGGCAAAGCAGATCCCGCAGCTGATCCTGGCCGGGGCCTCGCTGGATGATGTGTTCGTCATTGTGCTGTTTTCCACCTTTACCGGCCTCGCGCAGGGGAAGAGCGGCGGCGCGGCGGAGCTGCTGCAGATCCCGGTCTCCATCGTGCTGGGCATCCTGGCCGGTATCCTCACCGGCCTTGTGCTCGCGTTTGTGTTTGAGACCGCGCACCGCCGGGGGCATTCCATCCGTCAGAGCATCAAGGTGATCATCGTTCTCGGCTGCGCTTTTATGCTGATGGCGGTGGAGGGATGGCTGGAGGGGAAGATCGCCCTGTCCGGCTTGCTCGCGGTCATGAGCATGGCCTGCGCGGTGCAGCTGCGCTGCCGCAGGGAAGTATCTGCCGATCTTTCCGCCAAATACGGCAGGCTATGGCTCGCAGCGGAGATCGTGCTGTTCGTGCTGGTCGGCGCGGCGGTGGATATCCGCTACACGCTGGAGGCCGGGCCCATGGCGCTGGTGCTCATTCTGGGCGCGCTCGTTTTCCGTTCGCTCGGCGTTCTGCTGAGCCTGATCGGCACACGGCTGAACCGAAAGGAGCGCTGCTATTGTGTCATCGCCTATCTGCCCAAGGCCACCGTACAGGCTGCCATCGGCTCGGTACCGCTGGCCATGGGTCTCTCCTGCGGCGGGCTGGTGCTGTCCGTGGCCGTGCTGTCCATCCTGATCACCGCCCCGCTGGGCGCGATCGGCATGGATCTGAGCGCTTCGAGGCTGCTTGAAAAGGAATGATTTTTCTGCCGCTCCCGGCCTTCCCGCGTGCCCTTTGAGTTGTGAAATGGGGCGGCGGATGGTATAATACTGTTATTCTGTGGATAAAGGATGATTGTAATGAAGAAGAGCAGGGTATGGACAGGGCTGTTGCTGCTGTTGCTGCTGTTGATCGCCGCCGCGGGTCACGCGGAGGAAGAGCGGCCCGCGCCGCCGGTGTTTTCCCGGGAAGCAGGCTTTTATGATGAGCTTTTTTATCTGGAGCTGTCCTCTCCGGAAGGTGCTGAAATATGGTACACGCTGGACAGCACCGATCCTGCCGTATCCAGAACGGCTGTCTGCTACACACGCCCCATCGAGATCGCGAATAATAACAGCGATATCAACCGCGCCTCTTCCGTGATGGGCATCAGCCTGAATGGCAGCAGCCTGCCCAAGGGCCCGGTGGAAAAGGGTCAGGTGGTGCGCGCGGTCTGCCGGGATGCCGAAGGATGTGTGAGCGATGAGGCGGTCAACACCTACTTTATCAAAAAGCGTAAGCCGTATTACAAGCAGATGACGGTCATCAGCATGGTCATCGATCACGAAGCCCTCTTTGATAAGGAGACCGGCATCTATGTGATCGGCAATCAGTATTATCGCTGGAAGGACAGCGATGATTTTGTGCTGTATGACGATCCGTCCGATTCCGCGAATGTCACCAATTACAATTCCTCGGGCCGCGAGTGGGAGCGCCCGTGCAGTATTCAGGTGTTTGAGCAGGGAAAGGCTGTTTTCAGCCAGGCTGTGGGCGTACGCCTCAGCGGTAACTGGTCCCGCGCGGCGGTGCAGAAGAGCTTCAAGTTCTTTGCCCGCAAGGAATACGGCGACGGCAAAATGCGCTATGCCTTCTTCGGCGATGATTGCACGGATATGAACGGCGAATCCATCGTCAAGTTTGATAAGATCGTCCTGCGCAACGGCGGCAATGATAACGGCGGCGTTCATTTCCGGGATGACCTCAATCAGCAGCTGATGAGCGGCCTGAATGTATCCGTACAGGCGAAGAAGGAATGCATCCTGTTCATCAACGGCGAATACTGGGGCATGTACACCCTTCAGGAAACGCCGGATGATCATTACCTTTCCGCGCATTACGGCATCAAGGAGAACAACATCACTGTCATCAAGAACGGCGAATGGGAAGGGGATGAGGCGGTCTATCAGTCCTACCGCGATCTGTACGATGCCGTTCAGACCATGGACCTTACGGATGCCGATCATTACGCTTTTGTCTGCGAAAATATCGATATCAACGGCTTTATTGATTATATGGCTGCCGAAAGCTATATCAACAACTGGGATTTCGCGCCCAATATCAATAACTGGATGATCTGGCGCGCCAATGAGCCCATTGAGGGCAACCCCTACGCGGATGGCAGATGGCGCTTTGTGGTGTATGATACGGAGTTCTCTCTGGGCCTGTACGGCAGCGACAACACCCGGTATTCGGTGGATTATTTTTCAGCCATGGATCTGTCCGCCGACGCGCTGGGGCTCCCGGCGTTGTTTGTCAGGCTGCTTCAGAATGACACCTTCCGCGCCGCCTTCCATGACCGCTATCTTGAACTTGTGGACACGATTTTTGACCCCGCCCATGTCATGCCGCTCATCGATGCCTATGTATCGCGCGAGCGGGAGGCCTTCATCGATACCATGAGCCGCTTCAACATGTGGAATAACTTTGATAACGATGTGGAGCGGGTGCGTGATTTCTTCCGCCGCCGGGCCGAATACGCGCTTTATCATCTGGAAAAGGTGTGCGCCTCCGGCGTTACCGAAGAGGCGAAAAGCAGCGAGTGGCATAGCTGGACGGGCGATTGTATGGGCTCCGGTTACGAGCTGCCGGATGGTTCGCTTCGCGTCGAGACCCTCAAAAAGGGCAGTGAGGACTGGCAGAATCAGCTGTGGATGACCATGCCCCTCGAAAAGGGGAAGACCTACACCGTCTCCTTCTCCATCTCCTGCGATCACACCCGTGTCATCACCTTCTGCGTGCAGCGGGACGGGGGAGACTATGAAAACTACTTTGTCAAATGGCCGGTCGCCGCGCCCGAAGCCGCCGCGTATGAATACACCTTCACCATGAAGAAGGATTGCGAAAGCGCCAAGCTGGCCTTCTTCTGCGGCAGCGCGGAGGGCACCTACACGATCACGGATTTCACTGTGACGGTGGAGTGAGGGGAAAACAGTCAAAAAAACATTTTTTTGTCGCAAAATACATGTTTTTGACCATAAATTACATTGATAAAAACAAGCTGCTGAGTATATAATATTGGTGCAGGGAGAAATCCGCTGTCTACCTCGCAGAACCGAATGAAAGTTTAAGCGCTATGTGTTAGCGCCGGCTGCGAGGATCACAAAAAAACCGCAGTAGTGCGGTTTTTTTATGCAAAGGATAAAGACATGAACATTTTTGTCTATTCGGACGAATCAGGCGTGTTTGATAAGATGCATAACGATTACTTCGTCTTTGGCGGAGTGATTTTGCTATCAGGTGAAGCGCAGGGTAAGGCCCAAAGAAAATATGTTCATGCAGAGAATGAGGCAAAACAAGCACTCAATCTGGGCGATCATGATGAAGCCAAAGCAACCGCAATTAATAATAAATGGCGCTCAAAGTTATTCAGAGCAACAACGCAAGAGTATAGGTTTGGTGTTATCATCGACCAGCAATATGTACTTGACAGGATTTTTGCTGATAAGAAGACAAAACAACGCTATCTGGATTATGTTTACAAGATTGTTGTAAAGCGCGCTTTCCAAAACTTGATTGATTTACAACTAATCAATCCGGACGATGTGACAGACATCCGTTTTTATGTTGATGAGCATACAACGGCAACAAACGGGCGCTATGAATTGTGTGAGGCATTAGAGCAAGAATTCAAGTTAGGAACCAGTAATTTTAGTACAATGACTTTTTATCCGCCGTTGTTCCCCAAAATGAAAAAACTATCGGTGACATATTGCAATTCTGCAACAGTACCATTGATCAGAGCTGCTGATATTATCGCTAACAAGATTTACTATTATGCCTGTAAAAACCCTCAATACTGTTCATAGAAAGAAAACCTTTTTGTAATTAGGCAACCTTAAGAATAGTGATGCATATAACAAAAACAGATTGACAAACCTGTTTTTGTTTTTTTAGTCTTAACGTACACCATTTATATAATGAATCAGTGTAAATGCCTGACAGGGATAATGCTCCTTATGACCGAATATCCCTGTATTTCTGCTCCACGTCTTTCGTTTTATCGGCGATCTCCTCGGCAATACTCCGGCAATCCTTCACGCTTATCCCGGCGGTTTTTCCGTTTCCGTCCACCGTTGTGGAATGCTCGCTATACGTTGATCTTATGTTCTTTCACGAATGACCTCCTCAATGCTGTTATAGGTCACTTGTGTGAAAAGGTTTTTGATTTCATCCACCTGATCCAGCGCTACGGCCAGCTTTGTCAGCGAAATGAGAGAGATCTGCCCTGTGGTCTCAAAGCGCTTGATACTGCCGAAGCTCACATTGCTTCTCTCGCTCAGCTGCTGTTGTGATAGACCGCGCCGTTTGCGGATGGCGGTCAGCCGTCCGGCCAGTGCAAGGTTGATCTCCTCCGGGGTTTCCCATACAAAACTCATAGCGTCCTCCATATGGATAATATATTATCTAAAATCGGCAAAAATAAGCAAAACGGATAATATATTATCTGTTTGGATCATATCATACACCTCCGCTTTTTGCAAGCAAAATAACGATCTGCATTTCTGCGGCAATACAGCGCCGCCCCGCGCGCCGCGGCACACGCGCGTAAACGGTTCACAAAAGGGAGAGGCGCCAAGCCTCTCCCTTCGGTTAAGATCAGAGATGTATTTCGGTTCATTCACAGCCCGTCGACAGAAGTATTGGGCACGGGTTCCGCTGCTGGTACGGGTTCGGTCAGCGCGTCCGCCGTGGCCAGCCAATCAAAGCCATCGGCGCAGAGATAGGTCAGTCCCAGATAGGAAGGCTTCCCATTGTATACGTGAGAAGAATCTTTGCTGAGTCGTAGAGAATAATTTATAAAGTATAGTTTATCTTTGCCATTCCAAGCACTGCATTTTTTACATCATCATGGTTTTTTCTATCTATTTTCATTTTGAAGGAACAGATGATTCCCCTAAATCTGTGATTTCTATGATTCACGCGTGGTTCTCGTAGGGAATCCCTTTAAGAAAACCTGACAATAAGTGATCACAGAATATGGTCTGGAAGGAAAACATCATTCTGACATTGAATTATTACATATATCAACTCATTGGAGGCAAACGCTATGAAGAAATGGATCTTGCTGCTGATGTGCGTACTGCTCTGTGTCGTGTGTACAGCTGCGGCAGAGACGAATGGGGACTTTGAGTATCAGGTGCTGGATGACGGCACGGCGAAGATTACGAAATTTAACGGCAAAGCCAGGAGGGTGGAGATACCCAGTGAGTTGGATGGATTGAAAGTGACGAGTATCGGTGATTCTGCGTTCTCCAGATGTATGTTGACGCACGTGACGATCCCTGACAGCGTTACCAGTATTGGTGAAAGGGCTTTCTCTTGGTGCAGTAGCTTGACACGTGTAACGATCCCAGACAGTGTCATCAGCATCGGTGATGAGGCGTTCTTGCTCTGCATCGACCTAATGCATGTGACGATTCCTGAAAGTGTCATCAGCATCGGTAATTCTGTCTTCTATGGGTGCATCAGTTTGACGAGTGTTACGATTCCAGATAGTGTAACAAGTATTGGGGCAAATCCTTTTGTAGATTGCGAGAAGCTTCAAACGGTAAATGTTAGCCCTAAGCATCCTGTACTTGCTACCATTGATGGTGTATTGTTCAACAAAGTTGAAAAAAAGCTAATTTGGTATCCCATAGGTCGAAACGAAACAAACTATGTCATTCCACAGGGTATTGTTTCAATTGGTGATCAGGCGTTCATGCTTTGCTTCAGCCTAACGAGTGTGGCTATTCCCGACAGCGTTACTGACATCGGCAATTCTGCATTTTGGGGGTGTACCAGACTGACAAGCGTGACGATTCCAGACAGCGTCACCAACATCGGGGATAATGCGTTATATAAATGCAACAGCTTAACCTTGACAGTGTGTTGTGATTCCTTTGCCGAGCAATATGCCAAAGAGCATAGTATTCCTTTCAACTGGCCCGAAGCGTCCACGGACTGGCTGAACTGGTAACTCACATTGTGCTGTTGTACACCCTGAAAAAAGCAGAGCGTAAAGCGGTAGATGCAATACGCTCTGTTTTTGTATATCGAAAACCACACGCTAAGCCTCTGGTTCAAAAGAACTTAACGATGAGAAAACGCAAAAAACTCCTTTTGCTAAAATAACGAAGCGGTCTGGCAACTGCAACGAAAGCAAAAGGAGGTCAACAGAATGGTTGAAGACATACATAGTTTATCACATACGAGATTGAACCGTAAATACTATATGCAATACCGGTCACCAATCGCTGTCAAAGTCCATGCCGCCGGAATCCCAGCTGTCGGAACTGTCCCAGCTGTAACTGTCGTCTGAGGAATGCGATGATTGATAATTGTCGTAATAGGTGGTGGTCGAAAAATCGGTAAAGTCGTCATCGGCGATGGCAAGGGCGGTTGTGTAATCGCTGCCCTGATAGTAGTCACGCCAATGATCCCTCAGTTCCTGGGGCGGGCTGGCCATTCTCCAGTTCAGGGCGTCATACCAGGCATACCATTTTCCGCCCAGATAGTAGTAATCCTCCACAATGGATGTGTGTGTTTTGTGATGATAGTAGCCCGTTTTCGGGGCATTGCCCAGCACCGCGAACAGCGTGCCGAAGAAGGCGAGGCCGGCCATGATAATGGCAAGCTTCTTCCAGACGCCGCGTTTTGATTTGGCCGGTTTTGCGCCACGCTGATTGGCTTTCTGCCGCAGTATCTCCTGCTTCAGCTTTTCCCACAGTTCCTTGACCGCGTGGGCTTCATCCGGCCCCTGATAGCGGATGGCGCGGCTGCCGTCGTTTTTGTTTTTATACACCACATAGTTGTCGCCGTCCTGATAGATGCCGAAGGCGCGTGGCTGCCGGTAGTTGATACCGATGAAGAAGCGCGTGGTCTCCTGCGGGGGCAGATTATGTTCCTCGTACCATTGCTGCAGTTCGGCGATCGTTTTGGGGGTGGTGATGGGCATAGCGTTCATCCTTTCCGGTTTGATGCGTTTTTGACCCGATGCCGTGTCAGGATCCTGACAGAGAAGGATATTTCGCCGTCGTGCATGGTCATTCCTGCCGCACAAACGCGATCTGCGGACACCCTGCAGAAATTTTCAGGCCGCTTTTGCTGAAAATCACAAAAACCCCGTCCGATCTTACGACCGGACAGGGCTGAATATCATACTGTTACCTGATGGTGTATCCAAATGCATGGCCTGCGTTTTCGGAACAGGCTCCGGATTCAGTACACATCAACACTATCCAGAGCAAGCCAAAGAACAGGACGGACCGATTCTCGATGGTTGAACACCCAGTCGGCGTCATAAATGTCGCCGAAAGGTCTGATGCTGGAGGCATTCACACTGCCGCTGCCGGGCGAGCGCAACCACCAGAACCAGCAGCCATCAAACTCAGTAAAATTATCGTATAAGGAATTATTATTGCAACTAAATATTCCGTTATCATCATACTTCTTTATCTTAAGGAGTGTATGTATTATCTGTTCTTTCAACTTACATTTCATTCTTTAGTTTTCTGCATACAATGCACATCATTATATTTTCTAATGATAGTCCTTTTTCCATTAGTTTTTCTTACTTTTTGCTTATAATGTCAGTGTTCTGCCTTGTTTGATCAGTTCATTTCTATAGTCCAGCTTTTTTGTTATTCGTAGCCATTCCTATTGTTCTTTTCGTCTCCTCTTATTATCGTTTCTCTTACTTCAAAGAAAACAAATGCTTATATTTACAGCAAAGCCCTCAGCGCGTGAGTACGCTGAGGGCTTAAATGTTTGTAGGTCATACTCGTGAGCGAGAACAACTAACTCCTTATGGTTCAAGGATTCATGCGCTTAATTCTAATCAGTAAAAAGCATCATAATTAATCATTACGTATTGTATGGTCCCATAAACCGATCACCATTGAGATGAATCATATGGAGCGGTTCTTCAGCAATCCATACTTCTGTTTCCCAAGCAACATCTTGACTGAATCTTTTATATGTTGCAAAGTCTGGGAAAGCTGTAATGTAGACATTGCCAGCATCAACACCTATGGTCATTGCCTCGATATCGGCCTTACGCTTTGCATCCACTGGGCCAACTGTTGTGACACACTCGATGAAAAACAACCATTTTTTCTCAGGAAGATATAAGACTACATCAGGAAGTATGTCAAGTGTTATATCGAATCCTAATTCAGATAAACGTTCTTTGTTTTTATACATGTCTCGATCTGCTGAATCACCTACATATAAACATTCGCTGTTCGCAGCAAATCGAGGTGCGAAAACCTCTAATATCTGTTTTTGTAACTGGTTGTGTTTGCCTGGGCTAAATCGCAAATCCTGCCCATTAACTCGTACAGGCATCTTTTGAAGTTCTTTTTTTGATTGATAACTATTCACTACAACAGAATGATATTTTTTGTAGTATTTTAAAGCCACGTCCCATTCATCGGTTCCAAATGAGCGCAAAAGTTCTAGAACTTCGTCAGTGATGCGGTATTTAAAATTCCCGCTGTTTGATGCTAAGCCATTATCCTCTACGATAGCCATATCGCGGAAAGGGCGTAAGCAATCCTTTCGGATAGATTCTCTACTGTTTTCCTTGTATGTTTTCATTCCGGTAGAACTCAGGTAGACAATGATATCATGAGTTCCCATCCACGGATTACTTGCTTTAGACCAACGATCTTCAGTTGCCATATTTGACATTGCAATTAAAACAAGACAGCTCATGTTATTTTGCTGTTTTGTTGGCGTACCAATCTGAACCAAGAAATCCTTTGCACTTTCTAATGTAGCCATGATAAATTCCTCCATTAATAAAGCGTCGGCTCTTGGCTAGAATTACCAGAGGTACTAGTGCCCTCCATATACTCGACAATTGCTTTTGCAATGTTAAATGCCAAGAAAGGTGGTACAGCGTTACCAATTTGTTTGAACTGGCTATCTTTTTCTCCTTCGAAGACAAACCAATCTGGAAAGGATTGAAGACGAGCTGCTTCCCGAGGCTCAAGCCTTCTTCTTCTTCCGTCAGGCAACCTGTATCGTTGCATATCACTGGTAGCACCAGCTAGATTTCTGCAAGTAAGAGTTCGGGCGGGAACATCAAGGCGTAAATCACGCGGAGTAGTACAGCATGATTTTTTCTCATAATTGGCAATGTACTGATCCATGTTTGGAGTCAAGTACATTGGATTATCTGGCAGGATGTTGATGATATCTCTAACAGCTTCACCGGCTGTAACAACGTATTCCTTAGGCTCAGGAAAGAAGAAAGGAGTGCGGGTGCCAACACAGATCACTCTTTCCCTGTTTTGTGGCACATCATAATCAGCTGCGTTAAGCAAATTGTATGTTAATGAGTAACCTAAATCTTTGAGTTCATTTATTACTTCATCGAAATAGTCACGGTTTTTGTAGAATACTCCTCGTACATTTTCAAACAAAAAGACTTTTGGTTGAATTTGACGAATCGCTTCAATAAATATGGGGAAGCCGTTCCTTTCATCTTCTTTACCGAGTTGTTTGCCACCAACAGAAAAAGGTTGGCACGGAGGTCCTCCGATAACAATATCAACCTTTGGAAAAATGGTGTTTGTAGAGAGTTTTTCACAGATACAATCGCCTCGAAGATTGCGTCGATATGTTCGACAACAATCATCAACCATCTCATATCCGACAGTCTCTATACCTGCGGCCTCAAAACCCAGTGATAAACCGCCACACCCAGCAAACAAATCAATGGCATGATATTTGAAGGATGTAGGCCGCTGTATTGTGCTATTTAGATATGAGACATAATCCTCATAAGGTTTTGGCAAACTAGCACGATGCGCAACATTGCTAATCACTGGATTTTTCCTCCCGGCAAGCAACTCAAAAATAACAATAAATCATTTAACATTATAACACAAAACATCATTGAAATAAAAGAAGAAAAGATAAGGGATATGTTCCGTTCCAAGATAATTCTGACGGGGGAGAGGTGCTCATGCGGCTTACAGATTTGCAAGTACCCCGGTCTTCTGTCCTTTGATAAGCACCTCATCGTCCCTGATCCCTTCAAGGTATCGCTGGGTGATCGCGATATTCTCATGACCCATCAACCGGGAGAGTGTATACAGATCGCAGCCGTTCTTCAGTTGGAGATGCGCAAATGTGTGTCTGCACGTATGCGGCGATACTCGTATCTGATTATTGATCCCGATGTCGATCGCAGCCTTCTTAAAAGCTTGGAGATGCCTTCTTGCGTGAGTTGTCTGCCACGGTGAGAAAGGAAGAAGAACCGCTCAGGCAGTTTGCCTTCAAAGTATAGTTCTTTTGCCCTGCTGTATTGCATCAGGGTCTTGGACAGGTAGGGTGATACGGGAACGACTCGCTCTTTGTTACCCTTCCTGTGAACCAGGATGTGCTTTTTTGTGGCTCTGCTCCTCATGCAACATGGTAACTTCATTCACACGCGTCATTTCCTCATTCATCACATGATAGATTTAGCTGTTCTTTTATGTTTTTGACGATTTCATCATTTTTTTCAACAACATTATTATACCACTGATACATGTTGTTTGACAACGCAATGAGAGCTTTTGCAACTTTCACCATTTTTTCCTTATCAGGAATTTTGAAAAGGCGATGACAGAAATAATAGTTTATCTCAGCTGCTGCATACATACGTGAAGCCAAATGCCGCAATTCATTTGTTGCCTCAATTCTATTTAAGCGATCCTGTTCTGAGTTGTTATTGCGCAAAGCGGGATTCATGTAGATATTCTTATAATATACCAAGGCAGCTGAAATATCACCCTTTAACTACCTGAAATCAGCAACTGGTTGCAATTTGACTTTTGAGATTATCTCCTCAATTCCGAAAATAATCAAAGCAGAGAGGATGGTTAAAAAGAAGGTTGCTACTTGAGCCCAATCTATAATTGGTGTTGCTTGAACAGTATTTGTCACCAATTCCTGTGTGAGAGAACTAACAGTTGTAAACACTTGTTCTGTCAAGATTATTAACCCTCCATCTTATCATCGTACTGGCGACCGAGCCTTAAAATAATCATAGCATACCTTCGCTGTAAGTAAAAGTCAGTAAATATAATAATTGTAGAAGTGTCAAACATGGCCTCACTCTTTCGACTGTTGTGATCCCGAAATTTTCACTCATATAGTTCGCAAGATAGTTCAGCAGCTTGACGTAATTGCCGATCGTTCTTTTTGAAAATTTCCTTACTTTGCACTCGAAAGAGTACTCCATGATCGCCTCTGAAAAATTCGTAAACAAAAACCTCTTTCCTTTTACACATTACTGCGTATCCAGAAAGAGGAATGTTCAAGTTTCCATTAGCGTTGACGATGCAAACGCTTACCGTACTCCATCAACATATTACCTACTCGCAGGGATTTTTTGCTTGCCTCAGACTTACATCCGAAGTGCCTTCAAACCCTTGCAGCACAAGGCTTTGCGGTATTTATTACAGCTCAGCGAAGTACTTGATGGTGCGGACCATCTGAGAGGTGTAGCTGTTCTCGTTGTCATACCAGGCAACGACCTGCACCTGATACAGGCCATCGGCGATCTTGGCGACCATGGTCTGGTTGGCATCGAACAGAGAGCCGTACTTCATGCCGATGATGTCGGAGGAGACGAGCTTCTCGGTGGTGTAGCCGAAGGACTCAGAGGACTGGGCCTTCATGGCGGCGTTGACGGATTCCTTGGTCACATCCTCGCCCTTAACAACGGCAACCAGCAGGGTGGTGGAGCCGGTGGGGACGGGAACGCGCTGGGCGGAACCGATCAGCTTGCCGTTCAGCTCGGGGATGACCAGGCCGATGGCCTTGGCAGCACCGGTGCTGTTGGGAACGATGTTGGCGGCGCCGGCGCGAGCACGCTGCAGGTCGCCCTTACGATGGGGGCCGTCCAGGATCATCTGGTCACCGGTGTAAGCATGCACGGTGGTCATGATGCCGCTCTGGATGGGGAAAGCATCGTTCAGAGCCTTGGCCATGGGAGCCAGGCAGTTGGTGGTGCAGGAAGCAGCGGAGATGATCTGATCGTCAGCGGTCAGGGTCTCGTTGTTAACATTGTAAACAATGGTCTTCAGATCGTTGCCGGCAGGAGCAGAGATAACGACCTTCTTGGCACCGGCGGTGATGTGCGCCATGGACTTTTCCTTGGAGCAGTAGAAACCGGTGCACTCCAGCACAACGTCAACATCCAGAGCGCCCCAGGGAGCGTTCACGGCATCCTTTTCGGCATAGATCTTGATTTCCTTGCCGTCGACAGTGATGGTGCCCTTTTCATCATCAGCGGAAACGGTGTGCTTGTTCTCGCCGATCACGCCGCAGAAACCCTTCTGAGCGGTGTCATACTTCAGCAGGTGAGCCAGCATGGAGGGCTTGGTCAGATCGTTGATAGCGACGATTTCATAGCCCTCAGCAGCGAACATCTGACGGAAAGCAAGACGGCCAATGCGGCCAAAGCCATTGATAGCAACCTTAACGGCCATTGGAATTACCTCCTTTAATTACGGGTTTTACCCATCTACTATTGTACCCAATCTTGCGGGATTTTGCAAGAGGGTAGGCGCTTTTTCTGTACAGATTTGTGAAAGTTTCGGCAAATGGTGAATAAAATGGGCCGGATCGGACGCGGAAAATACAAATATTGGAGAATCGGGACGGGGTCAGGCGGAGCTGCCGGAGGGAAAACGCAGAAACTGTAAAAAAATCGTAAAAAACACTTGAAAAACATTCGGTCATCTGATATAATCATTTTTGGCACATCCTTGCGCTGCACGCAAAGATGCAGCGCCATAAGTCCGTGAGGAGGTGAAAAAGATGAATAGGTATGAACTGACCTACATCATCGATACTGCCCTGGAGGAGACCGCTCGTAAGGAACTGATCGAGAAGGTTTCTGCTTTGATCGCAGCTAACGGTGGTGAGGTGGAAAAGGTCGACGAGACTTGGGGCAAGCGCCGTCTGGCGTATGCCATCAACT
>CALCTW010000118.1 GCA_937907055.1 uncultured Clostridia bacterium
GTGATATTCTTGTATTTTTCCTGCCGTCCGGGATTGTTCTTCACCCGGTAGGCGTCAAAGACCACGATCACCCTGGAGCGCGTGACTCCCTGAAAATTGCAAAGGATCTCAAGCAGGGAATCCCTCGCTCCCTGCAGATCATTTTTCGCCATCAGCTTCAGATCATCCCAGGAGAAGATGACATTATAGCCGTCCACCAGCAGGTATTCCTCGCCTTTCAGGACGATCTACCGATTTTCCAGCACAGGCGCCGGACGGGAAGGCTTATCGAAGGCGCGGTTCTTCAGCGGGCCGTAGGTGCGTTCAAAGATGGCCAGCAGCTCCTTATCCTCCTCGATCGCGCTTTTGCGCTCCTGCTGCTTCACAGGCGCTGCCGGCGCGGGCGCGGCAGGGATCAGGCGCTCCTTCTGTTCCAGTTCAAGGTGCATGAAATTACGCACCTCGTTCCACGGCACGATGAAGCCCGCGCCGTGCGAGCAGAACACACTGTCCGGCGTATTGTCCACATCGCGGACAGGATCATAACCGTACGCGCGGATCACGTTTTCCGCCTCGGGACAGGGCTCATAGCCGCCCGGAACACATTCCAGCGCGCCGCGGCCGCCGGTGTAGGCGGTCACCTCGCGCAGATAGCCGCGCATTCGTCCGGCAGGCGCGCGCCCGGTGAGCACCAAGCCCTCGGAGGTCTCAACAGGCGCGCCGAACGTGGCTCCCATCCGCTCCAGATCGGTCATGGCGCGGCCCACCTGGGCCTGCGGCACGGTGAGAGTGAAATCATACACCGGCTCCAGCAGCAGCGATTCCGCGTACATGAGGCCGTTCCGCACCGCGCGGTAGGTGGCCTGACGGAAATCACCGCCCTCGGTGTGCTTGAGATGCGCGCGCCCGGCGACCAGCGTGATCTTCATATCCGTGATGGGGCTGCCGGTCAGCACGCCGATATATTGCTTTTCGTACAGATGGGTCAGGATCAGGCGCTGCCAGTTGCGCTCCAGTTTGTTTTCATCGCAGTTCGTGGTCAGAACGAGACCGCTGCCGCGCGGGAGCGGCTCCAACCGCAGATGCACCTCGGCGTAATGACGCAGCGGCTCATAATGCCCCACGCCCTCAGCCCGGGTGGTGATGGTCTCCTTATACAGGATACCGCCGTCATCCACCCCGATGGCGATGCCGAAGCGATCCTTCATCGCGCGGATGAGCACCTCCAGATGCACATCCCCCATCAGGCTGACGCGGATCTCACGCGGGACGGCGCGATGCGTGACACGGAGCAGCGGATCCTCCTCCTCCAGCCTTCTGAGCGCTGTGAGGCAGCGATGCTCATCACAGCCCGGATGCAGCACCCGGTAAGTGAAGACCGGCTCCAGCACGCAGGAATCATCGCTTTTTTCGCTGCCGAGCCCCAAACCGGGATAAGTGTTCTCCGGCCCTGTCACCGCGCACACACAGCCCGCGGTGACGGTATCGGTCTGCTCATATTTTTCGCCTGAATACAGGCGGATGGTATCGATCTTTTCTTCCTTTTCAGCGCCGTCACGGCCGGTGTAGCGGATGATATCGCGCGCCTTCAGCATGCCGCCGGTCACCTTCAGCCAGGTGACACGGGCATCCTGCTTATCACGGCTGATCTTGTATACCTTGGCGCCGAAGGCTTCCCCGGAAGGCGCTTTGGGCGCGTAATTGACGATGAGATCCAGCAGATCCTCCACGCCCTGCATCTTCAGCGCGCTGCCGGAGCATACGGGGAACAGCTTCCGCGCGGCAATGAGACGGCGCAGTGTTTTTTCGCTCACAGCACCGGATTCCATATATTCATCCAGCGCCTGTTCATCGCACATGGCGATCTCCTCGGCATTTTCCGCCGCGGGGAACGGCACACAGTGATCCGAAAGCTTTTCGCGGATCTCTTTCAGCGTTTTATCGGCATCATAGCCTGTCATATCGGCCTTGTTGATGAAAAGGAACACGGGGACATGATACTTTTCAAGCAGCTTCCACACGGTGCGGGTGTGCCCCTGCACGCCCTCCGGGCCGCTGAGCAGCAGCACGGCGCAATCCATCACGCGCAGGGTGCGCTCCATCTCGCCGCCCAGATCCGCGTGGCCGGGTGTATCCAGCAGAGTGACGGAGGCCTCCCTCCAGCGCAGACGCGCCTGCTTGGAGAAGATGGTGATGCCGCGCTCACGCTCCATGGCATCAGTATCCAGGAAGGTATCCTTATGATCCACCCTTCCCGCCTTGCGCACCGCGCCGGACAGGAAGAGCATCGCTTCGCTCAGCGTTGTTTTCCCGGCATCCACATGCGCCAGCAGCCCGCAATTCACCTGTTTCTCCATGCGCCGTCTCCCTTGCTTATTTCCTGTAATTATAGCATACATACGTCCCGGATGCAAACCCGGGCCGTCCCATCTCCCCTTGGGCGATCATGGGGACAGGAAACCGAAGCACACAAAAAAACGCAAAAAGAAAAGCACCCATGTGAACGGGTGCTTTATCCTCAAAAGCCTGAGATCACTTCTTGAAGATGCCCTTGATCTTGCTGAGAAGGCCGGTGGCTTCATCCAGATTCAGCTTGGCCTTGACGCCTTCCACGATGGTGTTGATGGTGTCGCTGCTGATGTCCAGATTACCGATCAGGTTCTTCACAGTGGTGATGGGATCCTTCTTGAACTGCGCGATCAGATCCTTGTTGCCGGAGATCTTGCTCACCAGTTCGGTGATCTTCGCCTGAATATCCATTGCCATATCAAATTCCCCCTTGAAATAAGTTTGTCTTTATATTATAGCATTATCAAGAGAAATGTTCAAATAATTCATGCAAAAGTACAATCGAAATACGGCAAAACCGAACTCGCATACAAATGCCGCCTCCGTAGAGGCGGCAGATATTGATATTTTACTCGGAATAATGCTTATGCTCCCACACGCACTTATATCATTGAAGAACGGCATTCAGATCAAGCCAGAATGCAGGACGAACAGTATTACCCGTACTGCTCACATCGTCGCTGCTGATGGATCCATCACTGGCAATGCAGGAAGCACCGTTATCACCGAAACTGGGCGAACGCAGCCACCACCAACAACTTGACCCGGCGCTATGATAGATACTCCGCGCAATTGCATAATCCGTAGGCATAGCCTTCAACTTATTCAAACCACCACTGATAAGGTTTGAAAATCTGGCATAATTACTCTGGAATTCTGCAAGTTTGCCATAAATACCATCTCCCATTCCATACTCCATCACTTCCTCGAGACTGAGCAGGAATACTTTATCCAGTGTGTCTTTACCACCGCTCACAGTGGTATTTCCCCATCCCCTATTTTTCGCATAGGTAACCCATTCTTCATTATCACCGGTTTTTACAGTTGTTATTGCTATTCCTTTCTGCTCCTCTGCTGTAAAGGCTTCATTCAGGAAGTCGTCATTCAGCCAACTGCGGATCTCACTATTCTCCCATCCCTGATAAGTTCTTGCATTAAACCGGAGGGCATCCAGTCCATAGAGGCTCAGGAGCAGAGCTTTATCGCTTTCAGAATCATATTTGATAACGATCCATTCAATGGCTTCCTTGCCATTGCTCTTATCATTATCCTGCTCGTAATGACCATAGGTCACAATGTTGCCAACCTTGTTGTAGTTTTCCCGCATAACTGCCAATACTTCACTATTGCACTTTGCCAACTTGCTATCGACATCCTTGTATCCGGGAATCTTCAGATACTCGATACGGGCTGCTTCCCAATTTTGTGCCTGATACAGTGCCTCGGCATTCTGATAGGTTTCCTCGGTCTGCTTTGCTTCCGTGATTTTCAGCTCACAGGATTTCATTCTGGCCGCGCTATCCTCATAGCCATTGGCCATGCTGAACTCATCATATGCCTTCTGCCATTCGCTCTGTCGATAATATTCCATACCCTTGCTGTAATGCTCTTCATTGATCGAGCGGTGCAAAGCGGAATAGCGGTCTTTTGTATCAAAATAATGCAGACACTTCTGATACTTTTCTGCAGCTTCTGTCTTATCGCCCTTCGCTTCAGCAATGCGGCCGCGAATGTAATTTTCAAAGTCGTCCATCGTGCCGAATACTTTGTTCTCGCGATCAGCCAGATATTTTCTGAAAACATCATCGCGCAGCAAGCAATCTTCAAACTCGAATGAAAGTTCATTGCCATCAAATTCGTTGTTTGCCACCAAGAACAATACGCGCACATAGCTGGCAAGAGCCGCGCTCCGTTCATAGCCCTTGAGCTGTTTGAAATTATCGTAGAGTTCTTCAAGGGCCTCCGCGTCCTCTTCCTGATTTTCCAAATAGGCTTCCAGAGAATCAACAGAAGCGGCGTAGAGATTTTCCTTTTCAGTAGATGTCAGCGCGTAAACTGGGGAAATGGTGAACAGAGCCACCAAAGCCACCAGCAGACTGAATACCGACCTGCATGCTCTTTTCATATAACAACCCCTCCGAATGCAATAACTTTATGAACAGATGACAGATATGACTACAATATCTGCTTATGATTATAACATCAGACAATGGAACGAATCAAGGTAATTGTGAATAAAACAAAAAATACACAAATGATACTTATCAAGTGCGCGTCATCCGGTGGCATTTGAGCCGGCAAAGCGTTTTTTACGGATATGCCGGAAAAGCGCCATGCAGCCCACGGCGATCAGGATGCCGATGACCGCGCCTCCGCCGTCAATGAGAACGTCGGTCAGCTGCCCGGCGCGGCCGTTGACAAAGGACTGGTGATATTCATCCGCGGCGGCAAAAAGCAGGGTGACCGGAAGCGCCGGGATCCACGGATGCCTGAGGCGGGCCAGACTGCCGAGCTGCAGGGTAAAGAGAAAAGCCAGAAGGCCGAACTATGACATGTGCGCGGCCTTGCGGACATAAAACCCCCAATGGCTGACCAGGCGGTTCCATTCCTTACGGGTCATGGCCTCCGGATCATTGCCGAAGAATTTCAGCAGGGCTTCTGTGATGGCCCGGCTGAGCGAGCCGGAGCTTTCACCGTTCTGCGCCGAAAAAAGGAAGATCATGCCCAATTCAAGCAGGATCAGCAGGGTACTGATGATGAGGGTGACAATTCTTTTTTTACTCATCCTTGTCTCATTTCATGTGATAATGTGAAATTTTCCGCGCTGTTACGGAAAAACGGATGGAGACATTATAAAGCAAATGAACGAAATTGACAATCCCGCAGAAAAATGCAGAGCCGTTGAGAAGAAACAAAGAAAGTCACAAAAGGAGCGAAAAGGTACAATGAAGGTCACAAAATGTTCATTGCAGGTCACTTGAAAATGTGTTAATCTGTATGCGTGAAAAGCCGGCAAAGGAGCCGGCTTTTTGCGTGCCGGAATCGCCCGGCAGAAGGCGGGAAAAGGATTGCGAAGCAGTGAAACCGGATGCCGAAGACCGGCGGAACGCGAATGGGAAGGTACAGGAAACAAGCTAAAACCCTGCCTGAAGTACCCCGAAAACACTGCGGATGCATGAGGCCGGATATGCCCGCGCGAAAACGCGGTTTTGCTTGCAAGGAAAGGGGGCTTCGGGTATAATAATCAGTTGGAAACCCGGTTCAGGAGGGAGGCGGAAGGATGCGGCTGGATAAGCTGCTGGGCACGATCAACATTGCCACAAGAAGCACCTGCCCGAAGCTGCTTTCGCAGGGACGGATCACAGTGAACGGCACGGCTGTTCGCAGCGCCAACACGCAGGTGACGGAGCAGGATGAGATCTGTCTGGACGGAAAGAAGCTGGACACACGGCTGAACCGCTGCCTTGTGATGGACAAACCGGACGGCGTGCTGACGGCGGATGAGGATCGCCGCTTTCAGACGGTGATGGATCTGCTGCCGCCGGTGTACCGCACCCTTGGCTGTATGCCGGTGGGACGGCTGGACAAGGACACGACAGGCCTTCTGCTGATGACCACGGACGGTCAGCTGGCGCACCGCCTGATCACGCCCAAGTGCCATGTGGCCAAGGTGTACATCGCCGAGGTGGACGGCACCCTGAACGAGAGCGATATCAGGGCTTTCCGGGAGGGGATCCCCCTGAAGGACTTTACCTGCCTGCCGGCGGAGCTGGAGATCACGGAGGAAGGCCATGGCCGGGTGACCGTATACGAAGGGAAATACCATCAGGTAAAGCGGATGTTCGGCGCGCGCGGAAAGCCCGTGACCCGTCTGCGCCGCGTTTCCTTCGGCCCCTTCACGCTGCCGGAGGATTCCGAGCCCGGAACGTGGCGGGAAATGACTGAAGAAGAAATGGATACGCTGTATGAAGCAGCGGGAATGGCACGAGCATGAGCGATCATTATTTTTCCTCGAGCCCGGTAAGCAAGAGCTTTATCCGGGTCATCGAGCATGAATGGCGGGGCGTGAAGATCCGCTTTGAGACCGATAACGGCACCTTCAGCAAGACCGAGGTGGATCAGGGCAGCCGCATCCTGATGGACGCGCTGCCGGAGGAGATCCGCGGCAATGTGCTGGATCTGGGCTGCGGCTGGGGCGCTGTGGGTGTGACCGTGGGCAAGCGTTACCCGGACGCCGGGATCACGATGTGCGATGTGAATGAACGCGCGCTGGCGCTGGCCGGGAGCAATGCCGCAAAAAACGGCGTGAAGGCCGAGACCGTGCTGAGCGACGGCCTTTCAAACGTGGAAGGCAGCTTTGACCTGATCATCACCAACCCGCCCATCCGCGCGGGAAAACAGGTGATCTACCGGCTGTTTGAGGAATCACGGAATCAGCTGAGTGAAAACGGCTGCCTGTACATGGTGATCCGCAAGCAGCAGGGAGCCGAAAGCGCGATCAAATACCTGAAGACCCTGTTTGGATCCGTGAAAACGGTGGACAAGAGCGCGGGATTCTGGGTGATCAGATGTGAACAGAACGAAAGCGAAGGAGCGTAAAAAAGATGAACTTCAATGAGAATAACGCCGCCCTGATGAAGGTGGAGGAACTGCTGAAGAGCTATGAAGGCGAAATGATCGAGACATTGCAGCGCTGGATCGCCATCCCCTCTGTGATGGACGAGGCCGCGGAGGGCGCTCCTTTCGGAAAAGAAGTGCGCCGCATGCTGGATGTGGCTATGGCGGACTGCGAGAAAATGGGCTTTGACACGCTGATCGCCGGCGGCTATGCCGGACACGCCGAGATGGGCGCGGGCGAAGACGCGGACGCGCTGGCCATTCTGGCGCATCTGGATGTGGTGCCCGTGGGCGACGGCTGGGCGCGCGATCCCTTCGGCGGTCAGGTGGAGAACGGCTTTATCTACGGCCGCGGCACCAATGATGATAAGGGCCCCGCGGTGGCAGCGCTGTACGCCATGCGCGCGGTGAAGGAAGCGGGCATTCCGCTGAAGAAGAAGGTGCGCCTGATCCTGGGCTGCAATGAGGAATGCGGCGGCGGCGAGGACCTGCTGGAGTACGCCAAGTACACTACCATGCCCCGCAGCGGCTTCTCCCCCGATGCAGGTTATCCCGTGATCAACATTGAAAAGGGCGGCCTGCACCTGATCCTGGAGGGCGAAATGAGCAAGGAAGGCCTGCAGGTGAAGAGTCTGCACGCCGGTACCCGCCCCAATGTGATCCCCGGCTACGCCGAGGCGATCGTTTACGGTGATGAAAAGCTGATCGAGAGCGTAAAGAAGCTGGATCTGGGCTTTGAGACCGGCGCGGAGGCTGCCGGCGAGGGCCTTGTGAAGGTGTGGAGCAAGGGCACGCTGGGCCATGCCGCCTTCCCCGAGGCCGCGAAGAACGCCATCGGTCAGCTGCTGATCCTGCTGCGCTTCCTGGGCGTAAAGGGCGCGCTGGCGGATCTGGCGGATGTGATCGGCACGGATGCCTTCGGCGAGCGTCTGGGTATTGCCATGGAAGACAAGCTGAGCGGCAAGCTGACCGCCAGCATGGATATTCTGGACGCCGAGGACGGCAAGGTGCGCGCGGTGGTGGATACCCGTACGCCCCTGACAGCCGGACATGAAAACCTGATCCGGCTGGCGCAGATGGCGCTGCGCAATATGACCGTGCGCTGCGATGGCAGCCGCGAGGGTCATTATGTGCCCGCGGACAGCGAGCTGGTGCAGGGTCTGCTGAAGGCCTACAGTGCCGTGACCGGCGAAAAGGGCCACACCGTGGCCATCGGCGGCGGTACCTACGCCCACTACATGCAGGAGGGCGTGGCCTTCGGCGCGGTATTTGAGAACGAGGAAGACTGCGCGCATCAGGCCAATGAATACATGAACATCGAGAGCCTGTACAAGAACATGCGGATCTTCGCCAGAGCGATCCTTGAGCTGGCCGCCGAATAACGGAGAAGCATGATGGAAAGAGAACTGACCTGTATCAACTGCCCCATGGGCTGCCGTCTGACGGTGACGATGGAAGAAGGCAGCGTGACGGAAGTGAAGGGCAACCAGTGCGCGCGCGGCGACCGCTACGCGCGTCAGGAATGTGTGCAGCCCCTGCGCATGGTGACCGCGGTGGCCATGCCCCTAAACAGCAAAAACCCCGTGAGTGTCAAGACCGCCTCCCCCATTCCGAAGGACAAGATCATGGACTGCATGGATGAGATCCGCGCGGCAAGGATCGATGTGCCGGTCGCGGCGGGAGATGTGATCGTAAACAATGTGTGCGGCACGGGCGTGGATGTGATCGCCACAAAGGATGTGCCGAACTGACTGCTGACAAAGAAGAAAACGAGGAAATAATAATATGGCATTGAAACCGATCCCCCTGTTCCCCGCCTATCGCAGCGGCGCGCTGACGCCCTGGGGCGGAGAAGGACTGAAAAAATACTTTGGCAAGGATATTCCCGATGAGCGCACCGGCGAAGCGCTGGAAATGAGCGTGATCAAGGGACTGAACAGCGTGGATGACCGCGGAACACCGCTGCAGACGCTGATCGATCAGCTGGGAGAACAGCTGACCGGCACCGCCGTGAAGGGCGAGTTCCCCCTGCTGCTGAAGCTGCTGAACGCCAAAGACCGCCTGAGCGTGCAGGTGCATCCGGATGACACCTACGCGGCCGAGCACGAAAACAAACTGGGCAAGACCGAAGCCTGGGTGATCCTGCACGCCGAGGAGGGCGCGGGCATCATCTACGGCGTGAAGGAAGGCGTGACCCGCGAGGAACTGATGGAAGCCAGCCTGCAGGGCGCGGCCATTGAAAAGCTGCTGCGCTTTGTGCCGGTAAAGGCCGGTGAGACCTATTTCATCCCCGCCGGAATGGTGCACGCGATCGGTGAGGGCATCACGCTGTATGAGATCCAGCAGAGCAGCGATGTGACCTACCGCTTCTATGACTGGGAGCGTACCGACGCGCAGGGCAACAAGCGCCAGCTGCACCTGAAGGATGCCATTGCCGTAACGGACATCAAGAATCAGGGCAAGGCCGTAGAGCCCAGACTGATCGAAGAAGGCCGCTATGAACTGCTGCACAACCCGCACTTCACCACCGAGCGCTGGGTGGACCGGGAAGCCGAGCTGCCGGTAGACACGCGGCGCTTCGCCATCCTGACCGCGCTGGGCGACACAACGCTTTGCTGGGAGGACGGCAGCCTGCAGGCCGGGGCCGGACAGAGCATTATGCTGCCGGCGGACCTGACAAAGGTGACGATGAAGACAGCGGACGCGCTGATCAGTTATCCCACAGTGGCGGACTAATACGATGCAAAATACCAGACCGGCACCGGAAACGGGCCGGTTTGTGTATATTTTGGCAAATTTTCGATTTATTTTGACAAAAAAGTGCATGATGGATATTGTGAAAAAAGCAAAAACATGATAGTATATCTTGAATGCATACGGAGGAATAATGAATTTGGAGTTTATCCATATCCTTTCAGACATAAAGAGCACAGTCACCGTGAAGGAAGACGTGCCGATGAGCCTGCATACAACGATGCGTGTCGGCGGCAGGGCGCGATATTTCGCGGAATGCGAAAGCGCGGATGATGTAAAAAATGTGCTTTTTGCCGCGAAGGAAGCAGAAGTGGATGTGATGGTGATCGGGAACGGCAGCAATCTGCTGTTCAGCGATGACGGCTTTGACGGCGTGATCCTGCACCTTGGCAGCGGCTTTACCGATATACAGATCAACGGCAATGAAATGCGCTGCGGCGCGGGCGCTCTGATGAGCGCGGCCGCGCGCGCCGCGCTGAACGCGGGGCTGACCGGTTTTGAAGCCCTGAGCGGCATCCCCGGCACGATCGGCGGCGGTGTTTATATGAACGCGGGCGCTTACGGCGGAGAGATCAGCCAGGCGCTGACGGGCGTGACCGTGCTGGAAGACGGAGCAGTCCGGACTTACAGCGCGGCTGAAATGAAGCTGGGCTATCGCCATTCGCTGGCGATGGAAAAGGAAATGATCCTGCTGGAAGCGGTATTCACGCTGCAAAAGGGCGAGCATGACACCATTCTGGCGGCTATGAATGACTATAATCAGCGCCGCAGGGACAAACAGCCGCTGGAATACCCTTCCGCGGGCAGTTTTTTCAAGCGGCCGGAGGGACACTTTGCCGGCGCGCTGATCGAGGGCTGCGGCCTGAAGGGATACCGCGTCGGCGGCGCGCAGGTGAGCGAAAAGCACGCCGGATTCCTGATCAACCGGAGCGGCGCGACAGCCTCTGATATCCTTGACCTGATGCGTTATGTGCAGCAGACCGTGAAGCAGGAGACCGGCGTGACGCTGGAGCCTGAGGTGCGGATCATCGGGGGCGAAAAATGACCTTTTCACAGCAATGCAAACTGGAAATGCTGAAGGTGAACCCCGGAAAGACATGCTGCATGCTGAGCGAGCTGAGCGCGCTGACGCAGACGCTGGGTTCGCTGGGGCTGATGGGCGGCGGCAAGCTGAAGGTGACCTACCGCGTGACGAGCGCTGAGCTGGCCAAGCGGGTGTTTCAATTGCTGTTGCTCACGCTGGGGATCAGGGCGGAGAACGAATACAGTTATCACGCGCGGTTCGGCGGACGCCAGGTGTGCGAGGTAACGGTGAAGGATCCGGACGCGCACCGGCTGCTGAGCGCGCTGCATATGATGCGCCCCGGCGGCGATGTATTCAAAGGTGTGCCGAGAGCCGCCATCAACCGCAAATGCTGCCGCCGCGCTTTTATGCGGGGCGCGTTTCTGGGAAGCGGCGCGATCGAGGACCCGGAGAACGAATACCGGCTGGAGATCGCCCTGCCGAACGCGGAACGGGCGGAAACCCTGGCCCGCGTAATGGAGAAGAGCGGCATCAACGCCCTGCAATCCGAGCGGCGCGGACAGACCATCCTGTATGTGAAGCGCGGCGACGATGTGAGCACCCTGCTCGCGGAAATGGGCGCGCACAGCGCCATGATGCAGCTGGAGAACGTGCGCATCAACAAAGAAAGCATGGGCCGGGTGAACCGGGCTCTGAACTGCGATAACGCCAACATGAAAAAACAGCTGCAGGCCGGAGAAAACCAGCTGCAGCGGATCATGTGGTATTCGCTCAACTGCTCGCTGGCCGGGCTGAATGAGGACCTGAGCGAACTGGCGCGTGTGCGCATGCTGAACCCGGATGTATCACTGGAGCAGCTGGGACAGATGCTGACACCGCCGTGCACCAAGAGCGCGGTAAACTACCGCATGCGCAAGCTGATGAGCATCATCAGCGCGGCGGAGGCCGCGGAAAACGCGCGGGAAACGAACGAAGAAAAGCCGCAGGAACGCGGCTGAAGTGATAAACGGACCGAAAACGGGAGTGCAGTCTTATGATCAAGTATTTGCTGAACCTGGAAAAAGTAACGCCGCTGAACCGGAAGCAGATCGAATATCTGGTGCAGATGGCCGGTAAATTCTCCTCCCGTATCCTGCTGATCCACCAGTGCAGGACCATCAACGGCAAATCCATGCTGGGTCTGCTGAGCCTTGGCGCGACCGGCATCGAGCCTGTGCAGGTGGTGGTGGAGGGCGAGGACGAGGAACGCGCTGCCGCAGTGATCCGCAAAATCCTGGAGGAAGGCGTGCAGAGCCCGAAGACCGCCGGAGACGCTGAAGCGCTGCTGATGAAGATCAAGGGCGCGTACGCGGATATTCTGGGCGAAAAGCTGGCCGGGCTTTATGTGCACGGCTCGCTGGCCTTCGGCTGCTTCAACTGGGAAAAGAGCGATATCGATCTGATGCTGGTGCTGACCGCCGATCCCGGCGCGGAAAAGAAGGAAAAGCTGTGCCGCGTGCTGTACGACCTGCGGGACGAAGCGCCGCCGAAGGGCTTTGAGATGTGCGCCGTGCTTGAAAAGGACTGCCGGGATATCACCTATCCCATGCCCTTTGTGCTGCACTACAGCAAGATGCATGAGCAGGCGTTCGCGGCGGATCCGACAGCCTATGTGAAAAGGATGAAGGGCTTTGACCCGGATATTGTATGCCACATTGCCGAATTGAAGGCCGCCAGCATCACGCTGCTGGGCCCCAATGAAAAACGGATGTTCAGCCCGGTATACCGCGATGATGTACTGGACGCTATCCGACATGACCTGGAGAACACACAGGAAGAGCTGCATAACGCCCCTGTGTATTACATCCTGAACCTTTGCCGCGCGCTGGCCTTCGCGCGGGACAGCATGATGCTGAGCAAGCGGCAGGGCGGCGTATGGGGACTGCAGAACCTGGACATCTCCTATCAGGCGACCATTCAGGCCGCGCTGAACGCCTACAGCAGCGATCAGGATATGTTCTATGAAAAGAACGCCGCCGAGGATCTGGTGTACGAGTATCTGCCGGAGCTGGGCATAGAAGTGCATCCCTGAAGAAGAAAAAGCGCCTCTCCCCCATGAAATGAAACAAAAAAAGACCGTCTGAAGCGGCTGAGAAGGCCAAAGCAGACGGTCTTTCTGACAGAAGCGAGGCCTGACAGAACTTTACGCGATAAAGAGCCGGAAATAATGGCCGCGCGATGAAAACCGGAGAAACGGGACACATAGAAGAAGGCCGCGGAACCTTTCGGTACCGCGGCCTTTCCATGCCGGGCGGAATGCCCGAAGAAGGAGCCATCAGGCGTGACGGATCTCGATCTTACGGGCGGCAGGGGCCTCCTGCGGCTTGAGCTTGGGAAGATTCAGATACAGGACACCGTTCTTCAGAACGGCTTCGATATTCTCCTGATCAATGCCTTCCAGATCAAAGCGGCGCTCCATGCGCTTCACATGATGAGCCTTCTCTTCGCCCTCTTCCCGGAAGACACGCTCGCGCTCCGCGGAGATGATCAGCTGATCATGATCGACGGAAACATTCAGTTTCTCCTCTTCGACACCGGGAAGATCCGCCGCCAGTTCAAAGCGGTCGTCCTTTTCGCGGATATCCACGCGGAAGCCCATGGGGGACCTGGCCGCGGGCGCGCAGCCCATCATGCCGCGGAAGAAGGCATCATCAAAGAAAGGCGCGAGGGTACGGGCAGGATCCATATGGGGCTTTACAAGATTGAACGTATACATATCATTTACCTCCAATTATATCGGTCATCAGTTTGTTTCCTTCGGACGATCCCTCCGGAGCCTCCGGGGTTCCTTTTCCCTTTCGGCAAGCATAGTATACTTCGTAGGTCAATAAAGGTCAAAGTCTAATTAGATCTAAATTTGTTGTATTCAGCGTTTTTTGTGTGTTTTTGGATACTTTTTAAGTTTTTTTGAATTATTTCACTGTTTTTCTCGTTATTTTGACTGTTTTCATCAAAAACGGGAGATCTGCCCCAAAAATAAACGGCTTGAACATGCAAAAACCGCACTTGACAGAGAAAAATGAAATAACGATAATAAGGAACGCCGTGACAATGGCGGCACGGCAGGAGGAAAACAGGCAATGAATAAGGACCTGACGCGCGGCGCGCCGCAAAGCGTGCTATGGCGTTTTTGTCTTCCGCTGTTTGGCAGTGTGATCTTCCAGCAGCTGTACAACATCGCGGATTCGTGGGTCGCGGGCCGGTTCATCGGCGAGCAGGCGCTGGCGGCCGTGAGCAACAGCTATGAGATCACGCTGATCTATCTGGCGATCGCCTTCGGCTGCAATATCGGCTGCTCGGTGATCACCTCCCGTTATTTCGGCGCGAAGGATATGGACCGGGTGAAGACCACCGTTTCCACCGCTTTCATCGCTTCTCTGACAGCCTGTATCACGCTGATGCTGATCGGACTGATCGGCGGCGGGCTGCTGCTGCGGCTGATGCGGACCCCGGAAGGGACGCTGATGGCGGACTCGCTTCTGTATCTGCGGATCTACACGTTGGGGCTGCCCTTCGTGTTCTTCTATAACCTGTCGACCGGCATTTTTACAGCGCTGGGCGACTCCAGAACGCCTTTCTGGTTCCTGTCGGTCTCCTCTGTCGTGAACATCGGGATGGATATCCTGTTCGTTCAGGGACTGGGGATGCGCGTGGAGGGCGTAGCGTGGGCCACGCTGATCTGCCAGGGCGTCAGCTGCGTTCTTTCTGTGCTGATCGTGCTGAAACGGCTGCGGAGCCTGAAGGCCGGCAGACAGGTAAAGCTGTTTGACAGGGTGATCTTCCGACAGTTTCTCGGCATCGCGGTGCCGAGCGCGCTGCAGCAGAGCTTTATCTCGATCGGCAATATTATTCTGCAGGGCGTGATCAATAACTTCAAGGACGCGGTGATGGCCGGATACGGGGCGGGCGTGAAACTGAACAACCTGGTGATCACCTCCTTTACCACCCTGGGCAACGGCATATCCAACTACACCTCGCAGAACATCGGCGCGGACAAGCCTGAACGCGTCCATCCCGGCTTCAAGGCCGGACTGAAGATGGTGACGATCCTTTCGGTAGTGCTGGGCAGCCTGTATTTCATCTTTCCGGAAGCATTGCTGCGGTTCTTTATTCAGGATCCGACTGAAGAAGCGATCCGTTCCGGTGTGCTGTTCCTGAGGATCCTGTCGCCGTTCTACATCGTGGTATCATGCAAGCTGATCTCGGACGGCGTGCTGCGCGGCGCGGGAAAAATGAAGCAGTTTATGATCGGAACCTTCACAGATCTTGTGCTGCGCGTAGCGCTGGCGATCCTGCTCTCCTCCACAGCCCTCGGATGGGTGGGCATCTGGTGCGCCTGGCCGATCGGCTGGATACTGGGCACCGGGCTTTCCCTGATCTATTACAGACAGAGCGGATGGCACCGCGGGCTTGACACGAAAGAAACGGCAGGATAAAATAAACAGGAAAGACAAAGGGCGGCGAACCGTCCTGACACTGAACAGTAAAAGAGGAATGTGAAATGAGCAGACTGGGAGATCTTCTGCGTCTGGAACGCACCCGTCAGGGCCTGACCTATAAGCAGGTAGCCCGCAAATGCGGTGTGAGCGATAAATACCTGCAGGAGGTGGAGGCCGGCACGCGCATCATCCGTGATGACGAGGCCCGCCGCATCCTGCGCACC
>CALCTW010000119.1 GCA_937907055.1 uncultured Clostridia bacterium
TGACGTGAAGTTCACGCGCAATGCCTTTCCAGTCCGGTCTGGCGAGTCCCGTCCTTGGGTCGATCCGCCGCTTGAGCGCATTCAGGATTTGCTGGTTGAAATCAAGCGGAAGCCGGGACGGGCGTCCCCGCGGATTCCCCGTCGCTCGATGTGCCTTTCCCATAACCTTCCTCCTCCGTCCCTCTTCGGTGAACGAACACCACGAAATTGTACCAAAAATCACGCCCTGTTGCTTTGTCCCCGTCCGCCGACCCCAAAGAGCGGTCAGCGGACAGTCAAAACCGCTCTACAGGGCGACCGAAACAGTCCTACAGGGGAACTCAAATAGGGATAGGGGGCAATCGAAATCCGCCTACAGGGAAACTCGTTTCCCTCCTAAGTCTCATAATTCCCTCGCAAGGGTCTCATAAATCCCCCTCTCTTGCCCCATTCCAAGTCGACCTTGAACCCTGCTCGAATCGGCCTGTGACTCTGTTTTCTTGGCTTTCGACATCCTGGAAAACATGAGGAAAACCGCAGGCGGTGAATCGTCCCACGCTGACTGTTACTTTCACATGGGACGATTCGATTTGCTATAATCCAACTCACGATGGACATTGGCAGTATGATGAAGAACGCGGAGCTTCTTCGGAAACTTCACCAGCTGGAGGACGAGGAGCGGGCGAAAAAGGCGATTGGCAAGTTGGGGAAGAAGCGCGTCGAAAAGGATGCCGCTTCGCGTCCCGCAGATTTGCCGCCGCTCACGCCGGAGATTGCCGCGCAGAACGGCGATACCGCCCGTACGGGAGAAGGGCGCGTCCAGGGTGCGGATGATGGCGGGGTTCTTGTTCACCACGCCTTCCAGATTCTCGCCCACCGTCTTGCCGGTGCAGGTCATAACGGACAGATCCAGCAGATCCGCCTTGGTCAGTTCCTTCATCACCGCCAGCACGCCGCCGGCCTGATCCAGGTCCTCCATAAAGGTATCACCGGCAGGCGCCAGATGGCACAGGTTGGGGGTCCTGGCGGAGATCTCGTTCGCGGTGTTCAGGTCGATCTTCACACCGGCCTCATGCGCGATGGCAGGCAGATGCAGCATCGTATTGGTGGAGCAGCCCAGCGCCATGTCCACGGTCTCGGCATTGTGGAAGGCCGCGGGCGTCATCACATCACGGGGTTTGATCCCCTTCTTCACCAGTTCCATCACCTGCATACCGGCCTTCTTCGCCAGACGGATACGGGCGGAATAGGGCGCGGGGATGGTACCGTTTCCGGGAAGCGCCATGCCGATCGCTTCGGTCAGGCAGTTCATGGAATTGGCCGTGTACATGCCGGAGCAGCTGCCGCAGGAGGGGCAGGCGTTCTCCTCATAATCACGCACTTCGTCCTCGTTCATTTTGCCGGCCTTGTAAGCGCCCACCGCCTCAAACATATGGCTCAGGCAGGTCCTGCGGCCATCCTCCAGATGACCGGCCAGCATGGGGCCGCCGCTGACAAAAATGGTAGGGATATTCAGGCGCGCGGCCGCCATCAGCAGACCGGGCACGTTCTTATCGCAGTTCGGGATCATGACCAGGCCGTCAAACTGATGCGCCATCACCATGGCTTCGGTGGAATCGGCGATCAGGTCACGCGTCACCAGCGAATACTTCATGCCCACGTGGCCCATGGCGATTCCGTCGCAGACGGCGATCGCGGGGAACAGGATGGGCGTACCGCCTGCCGCGCGGACACCGGCCTTGACCGCCTCGGCGACCTTATCGATATTCATGTGACCGGGCACGATCTCATTGTAGGAGCTGACAACACCGATGAGCGGACGGTTCATCTCTTCTTCGGTCAGGCCCAGCGCGTAAAGCAGTGAACGGTTCGGCGCGCGTTCCACGCCGATCTTGATAGAATCGGACAGCATATTGATCTCCTCCGTGTTATCAGGCCGGAAAAAACACCCGGCACGTCATATTTGTTGATCATTCCGGCAGTTTCAGCACCGGATCATGCCTCCGCCGCGCGGGAGCAGGATGCGGTGCTGACGCATTCAAGAAACCGGAGAGGGGAAGGAATATCCATCCCCTCTCCGGTTCAGATCCGTGTCACCCGGTTTGGGTGACATTCAGAGGTCAGTTGGAAGCGGTGTCCAGATCGGAGTCGTTCTTCCACAACATCTGGGAACGCAGCTGAGCGCCGACGATCTCCATCTGATGCTTGGCCAGCTTTTCGCGCTTGCTGTTGAAGAAGCAGCGGCCGGTCTGGTTCTCAGCGATCCAGCGGCGGGCGAAGGTACCGTCTTGAATGTCATTCAGAACAGCCTTCATGTTGGCCTTGGTCTGCTCATAGGGCAGAACACGGGGGCCGGAAACATACTCGCCGTATTCGGCGGTATCGGAAATGGAGTAGTTCATCGCGCCGACGCCGCCCTTGTTGATCAGGTCGACGATCAGCTTCAGCTCATGGATGCACTCGAAGTAGGCGTTCTCAGGCTGATAGCCGGCTTCCACCAGCGTCTCGAAGCCGCAACGCATGAGGTCGACAACGCCGCCGCACAGAACAGTCTGCTCGCCGAACAGGTCGGTCTCGGTCTCTTCGTTCATCGTGGTCTCCATGATACCCGCGCGAGCGCCGCCGATACCGGCGATGTAAGCCAGCGCCAGATCCCAGGCCTTGCCGGTGGCATCCTGCTCAACGGCGACCAGGCAGGGAACGCCCTTGCCGGCCACGTAGGTGGAACGCACGGTGTGACCGGGGCCCTTGGGAGCCGCCATGAACACGTCAACACCGGCGGGAGGAACGATCTGCTTATAGCGGATATTGAAGCCGTGCGCGAAAGCGATGGCCTTGCCTTCGGTCAGGTTGGGCTCGATATCCTGACGATACATGGCAGCCTGCTTTTCATCATTGATCAGGATCATGATGATGTCAGCCTTCTTGGTGGCCTCGGGCACAGTCATGACCTCGAAACCGTCCTTCTCAGCCACAGGCCAGCTCTTGCCGCCCTTGCGCAGACCGATGATGACGTTCGCGCCGCTGTCACGCAGGTTCAGCGCGTGCGCGTGGCCCTGAGAGCCGTAGCCCACGATCGCGATCACCTTGCCGTCCAGCTTGGAAATGTCACAATCCTTCTCGTAATACATTTTTGCCATAGTCGTACTCTCCTTTTACTTTGGTTTTTTCGTCGATCGTATATTGTCCGCGTTCCAGCGCGACCATGCCGGTACGTACCAGTTCGAGGATTCCAAACTCCATCAGGAGGTTTTGGAGCGCTTCTGCCTTGTTCTCATCGCCGATGACAGCAAGGGTAATGGATGCCTTCGAGACGTCAATGATATTGGCGCGGAAGATATTGGCGATCTGGATGATCTCATTGCGGCTGACCGCGTCCTTGGCCAGCACCTTGATCAGCACCAGTTCGCGGCGGATGGCGTGTTCCGGGGTGAGTACCTTCACTGAATGGACGGCGATCAGCTTGCGCAGCTGACCGGCCAGAAGCGCGATCTGATCCTCGGTAGCCAGCACCTCGATGGTGATACGGCTCTCGTCAGGATTGTCCGTCGTGCCCACAGCCAGTGATTCGATGTTATAGCCCTTACCGGAGAAGAGGCGGGCGACCCTGGAAAGCACGCCGGCTGCGTTGTCCACCAGCACGGCCAGTGTATGCCTTTCTGCGTTTGACATAGATGGGTCTGCCTCCTCAGTTGATCATGAATTCGGTAATGTGACTGCCGCCGCCCACCATGGGACGAACCATCTCATCGATGCCGATGATGCAGTCGATCACATAGCCGTGTCCGCAGGCCATCGCTTCCTTCAGCGCGGATTCAAATTCCTCCACACTGGTCACGCGCTTGCCGCTCAGGCCGTAGGCCTCCGCCAGCTTCACAAAATCCGGCGCGCGGTCCAGCGTCGTCTGGGAATAGTGATGGTTGTAGATCAGCGACTGCCACTGGCGCACCATGCCCAGCGTGCCGTTATTGAACAGAATGTTGATGATGGGCAGGTTGTAATACTGCTCGGTCGCCAGTTCGTTGCAGTTCATGCGGAAGCCGCCGTCACCGGTCACGTGGATCACGGTCTTCTCAGGATTGCCCACCTGCGCGCCGATCGCGGCACCGAGGCCGAAGCCCATGGTACCGAAGCCGCCGCTGGTCATCAGCTGGCCGGGATAATCAAAATGGAAGTGCTGGATCGCCCACATCTGATGCTGGCCCACGTCCGTGGCCACCATGGTATCCTGCGGGCAGAGGCGCACGATGGAATCCAGGATCTGACCCGGGGTCAGGTGTCCCTCCTCCTCCTCGTAGATCGTCTCGGTGGGATAGGAGAATACCTGCTGCTTCCAATCGCTGTGATCGCCCTTTTCCACAAGGGGGAGCAGCATCTCCAGCACACGGCGCGCGTCACCGACGATGTGGTGATCGGTCTGCACGTTCTTGTTGATCTCGCTGCGGTCGATATCGATCTGCACGATATTGGCGTTCTGCGCGAAAGTAGAGGGCTTCAGCGCCACACGGTCGGAGAAACGGCAGCCGACCACGATCAGCAGGTCGCAGGCATCCACCGCCATGTTGCTGGCCTGAGAGCCGTGCATGCCGATCAGACCGGTCGTCAGGGGATTCCTGCCGGGGAAGCCGCCCGCGCCCATCATGGTGATGGCGACTGGCGCGTCGATCTTGTTGGCCAGGTCAGAGAATTGAACATTGGCACGGGAACGCACCACACCGCCGCCGCACACCAGCAGCGGCTTTTTGCTGCAGTTGATCATATCGGCCAGACGTCGGATATCATCCATATCCGGTTCCGGCGCTTTAAAATCATAACGCTTCATCAGCTCGCCCAGACGGCCGCCGGTATAGTGATCGCGCAGGTTGATGGGCTCATATTCGGCCTTCTCCGCCGTCACATTCTTTAAGATATCCAGCAGCACAGGGCCGGGACGGCCGCTCCGCGCGATGGCAAAGGCCTCGCGCACGGTATCCGCCAGCTGGTTCACATCAGAAACCAGGTAATTGCACTTGGTGATCGGCATGGTCACGCCGGTAATATCCACCTCCTGGAACGAATCCTTGCCCAGCAGGTTGGCGGACACATTGCAGGTCACGCACACGATGGGGCTGGAATCCAGATAGGCGGTGGCGATCCCGGTCACCAGGTTGGTCGCGCCGGGACCGGAGGTGGCAAAGCACACGCCCACCTTGCCGGTGGAACGGGCATAACCGTCCGCCGCGTGGCAGGCTCCCTGCTCATGCGCCGTCAGGATATGCTTGATGCGATCGCCGTAATTGTATAATTCATCATAAACATTCAGGATGGTTCCGCCCGGATATCCGAAAACGGTATCCACACCCTGCTCAAGCAGGCATTCCAGAAGGATTCTGGCGCCGGTCATCTGCATAGATCTGATTCCTCCGTTTGATGCTCACGTCCGCGTCCGTGATCGGCTTCGGCCTTCATGGGCGCGTTATCCGTTGCCGCGCTTACGGCAGCGCTTCTTTTCCCCGCGTTTCCTCCCTCATTCTGTCCGGCTGTTTAAGGCTGCCGCCCAAACCGTACCGTCTGCAGAATAATTCACGCGAATGGCAGGAAAACCCTGCGTTTTTCAGACACTGGCTGGAGTGTCTTAACTGTTATTTTATCACGGGCACGCGCCGGATGTCAACGAATCCGCGGCGCGGCAAACGGCAAAAAACCCAAATAAACAAAGAAAAACCATTCCCGCCGTCCCGGTCTGTCCCACTTTTTGGAGAATCAAAAGGCTTCCGCGGATCTGCTCCGCGAAAGCCTGTTTTTCAGTTCCGACAAACCGGCGCGTCTCAGCCGTTCTGGGTGAGGATCGCTTCCGTCCAGGTGGAATTATCACTGAATTCCAGCTGCATATGCTCGTTTTCTTTCTTCACGATGGGCAGCATGCTGTGCAGGATCTCCGCGTCCATCTTCAGCGGCTTCAGGCCCTTCTGATCGGCGCGCATCACGCACATTTTCAGGATCTGCAGATCCCGCTCGGAGATCAGCGTTGTCAGTCCGATGCTGCCCAGATAGCCGCCCTGCAGGGTCTCGATCATCGGCAGACGCATCACCAGAATGCTGCCCGCGCGGTCTTCGCTGCCCATGGACAGGGTCATGATACCGGGAGCCAGTTCCACCCGTCCCTTGTACAGCGTGGTCCTGCGCTTGCTCAGTTCCAGCCCGGCGCGGTATTTCTTGTATTCGTCCAGCGATACATCCTTGCCGCGGAACAGTTCCCGGAGCGGCACACCGTTGATGTCATCGTCGGTGGTAATACCGGTGATCATCTGCACGGAGGTCGTGTCATGCTGCTTCTGGATCTTCATCAGCGCGCAGTACACCTCTTTTTTGTTGGGGATGCCCGCGTAATAATAACACTGATACAGTCCGCAATAGGGCGTTGTATCGGAGAAGGCATGCGTGCTGCGCAGGTTGTCGCTGCTTTCCAGCTTCTCATGCAGGAACGCGAAGGAGTCTACCTCCGGCTTGATGTTCGCGTTGTAGAACTGCACGATCTTGTTGACGATGTTCATGCTGGGCACGAAGGTCTCATTCAGGCACTTGGAAAGGTTGACATAGGAAGGCAGCAGCCAGGGTTCGTGGATCCACTTGGGGATCTCACCGGAGCCGCTGACATAGTAAGGAGCGGTGTTCAGTTTCTTCCACATGTAAGCATAATTCAGGTGGAAATAAGCGTTTTCTTCTTCGTCCAGTTTGAGCACGGTTCTTGCCATGGGTATTCTCCTTTCACAGCCTGTAAGGCCGGCGTCGTATCAACGTTCAAATGAAATTCGGTCGGTATAACAGGTTCAGCGCTTATCCTTGTCGATAAACTCCAGTGAGATCATACTGAGCAGCGCGAACAGGCAGATGAATCCGATCAGCGGCATCCAGTTATTCCAGATCACCTCGGTACTCCGGGCGTAAGCCTCGTTGTACATCGCCTTCGCGGACGCGTTCTGAATATATTCCTGCAGCTTGGTGCGGCCCACCGCGTCCATCACATCCCCCACACGGAAGTGATAATGGATGCTCTGATTGCCAAGATCCTGCACAGGCTCAAGCCCCAGGATCAGATCGATCACATCCCCGGCCTTGACGCGGATGACATTCTCCTCCTCCGCGTTTTCCGTCGCGGGGGCGGTTGTCTGGGCATTCTGTCCGGCCGGCTCCGTCTCCGTTTCCGTCACGCCGAACAACTCATCCAGCCGGATCACATATTCCTTTTCGCGCGCTTCCTTAAACAGTCCTTCGTCGTTGCCGGCAAGATCCAGCAGCATGCCCACGGAGAGGTCTCCGTCCACCACACTGTTCTCCATCTTGACCAGCGTGGTCCAGCCGGTGGTCATGGGCAGGTTGTTATAATCAGCCTGCGCGGTGATCGCGGTCAGACCGTAGTTGCTGATCGTCAGGGTGCTGATATTCTTCGCCCACGCCGGAAGCGGGATCACGCTTCCGCTGAAGACCAGCTGGAAGATGAGCAGGAACGGCATAACCGTCATGGCCGTCGTGGTGCTGTGCGCGATACTGGAAACGAACAGCGACAGCATATCCGAAGCGTAGGAGATCAGGAACACCGTGATGCCGATGTCCAGGATCATCCAGGGGGTCATAAAGCCTTTATCCGGGAACTTCACCCCCACGATCTTGCAGACATACATGGTGATGGCCGCCTGCGCCAGGCACAGGAGCGCCTGATAGATCATGCTGCTGATGACATAGCTGGTGATGTGCATACCGCCGCGATGCTCGCGCTTGATGATATTTCTCTCGCGGCAGATGACCTGAATGGAGTTGAAGCAGCCGTTCCAGATGGCCACACAGGCCATCGCGAACGCGCTGAGCAGAGTGCCCTCCATGGTGATAAAGAAATGCCTGCGGATCACCATGGATACCAGGGCGGCAATGATGCCTGCCATGGGCAGCACCTTCCAGTCACTGACGTACAGGAAGCTGCGCAGCTGCTTTCCCAGATAGATCGGGATCTGGTGCAGCCGTCCGCGGTGATGCAGTTTCGTATGCATCATCTTCTGATCAGGCATTCTGAGTCACCTCCCTCGTGGCAAATTTCTCAATGAACTCATCCGCGCGGCCCTCGCCGCCTTCCTCCTCACGATTGATGCAGCGCACGATGTGCTCCATGCTGTCCTTATCGAAGAAGGTCCTCGCCTCGCTGATGCTGCCGTAGTAAGCCAGCCGTCCGGTGCGGTTCTTGTCCTTGGCCAGTACGATCACATCATCGAACAGGTCGATCACGCGGTCCGGCGTATGGGTGATCACAATGATGATCTTGCCCTGATCGGCGATCATCCGCAGCTGCTGCATCAGTTCGCGCGCCATCACGCCGTCAAGACCGCTGTCCGGTTCATCCAGAATAAACAAAGAGGGATTGTTCAAAAATTCGAGCGCGATCGACAGACGCTTGCGCTGACCGCCGGAAAGCTTGGAGACCATGCTGCCGGAAACGGGCGTAAGGCCGAAGATATTCATCACGGCATCCACGCGTTCACGGCGCTTGGCGCCGTTGAACTCGCTGGGCAGACGAAGTGTCGCCGCGTCCATCAGCGTGTGATACACCGTATCGTTGCCGCGCATCAGATCCTGCTGCGGCACAAAACCGATATCATACTGCATCCGCTTGTACTCCTGATACACGTTTCCGCCGTTCAGGTATACCTCGGCATTCGCCTTTTCATAGCCGTTGATCGCGTTCAGCAGCGTGGTCTTACCGGCGCCGCTTCCGCCAAGCAGAAGCACCATGCTGCCGGGCTTGATATACATATGCACATCCCGCAGCAGCGTCTTTTTTGAAAACCATTCCTTCGCGGTGCGGTCCTTCAGGTTGAGCGTCAGGCCCTCCTCCATCACGGCCGCGCTGCCGGAAGAGAAAAACTGCGTGACCGCTTCATCCATGTCCTCCACCTTCCACCGCGGCTGGTTCTTCTTATTCAGACCCCAGTAGAGCAGGACCACCTGAGAAAGGATCATGTAGGGAATGATCCAATACTTTTTCTTATTGAAAAGCGAGCACAATCCGAACGCGATACGGACCCGGTATACAAGACTGATCAGGAAGAACGGCAGCGCGATCGCGGCCAGCATGACAGCGATACTATCGTTATAAACGGCAGCACGGGTCACAAAAACGACTTCCGCGATCGTGAGCAGACGCTCGATAAAGCTGATCACGTGCATTGCCCGGCCTTCCGATTCACGCGCCGCGCATTTACCGCGCACGTACTCAGAATAGCACGGGATCAGAGCGTACCAGGGCTTTGTGCCGCATTTTTTGAAGAGCGTCCACAAGCCTGCACGTTCGATAATATCAAGTACGATGTTGACCCAGAAAGTTTCGTTAAAAATCAGGATCAGGATAATATCAAGCGCCATTTCCATATCTGTTCAATCCCTTTCTTCTGTTTGTCGGGGACCTGTCCGCGGATCACATTCTGCCCATTCCTTCAGGCAGCCTGACATCTGCATATATACATCTATTATATAGGGAAAGCTTGAAAAACACAAACAAAATTAACTGTTTCATAAGAGAAATTCAATTTTTGAACCGTCTCCGGCCTGTTTGGGGGACCTCCGGCTCCTCCGTCGGCAGCACGCGGGCTGTCCGCCGGGCGCGAAGTGTCTTCCGTCATCATTTTTTACACATGAACGCGTCTCCCCTCATGGAAAAGGAGCGCCGTCTGTGTTATAATCAGTTCAGCAAAAGTGTTCACAGTCCGTCAGCCCGTTTTAAACGGCAAAAAGGAGATCATCATGAATCAGCACGAACCCGCTTTCACCATCCTCGCGCATGATACCCCGTTCGTCTTTTCTTTGAAGGACCGGGATGCCGCCTGGTACGCGTTCGATCACGCGTCTGCCGTCTGCGGGGGCAAAACGCTTCTCCTGAACGCCGACCGCGAGGTCTACGCCAGCCTGAAGGAGCCGGACGGGCGTGTCTTTTACGGCATCATCGGGGAAGATGAAGACGATTCGATCCCGGATAATTTCCCGATCGACCCGAGAACCGTCTACCGTTTCTATGATCATCCCGAAACGGAGGAATTCTATCTCTGAATCCCCGTGCCCCATCGCAAAGAGGACAGTTCATCCGACCTGTCCTCTTTTTTTGATATCTCCGCGCGCCGCCTCATTTTCCGGCGGTCTTTTTTGTCTCCGCCCACACCCGGATCCGCTCTTCCGTCTCTTCCGTGATCACGCCGCCGTTTGCGATCGCGACCGCGCGGGATGCCGCGTTATCCGCGTGAATGGTCAGCAGCGCCCGGTCGATCCCAAATGCCGCGGCCTTCTCCAGCAGCAGCCGCAGCAACTCCTTCCCGTAGCCTCTTCCGCGATACATGGGCGCGATGCCATAGCCGATATGTCCGCCGCTCTTTTGCAGGGCATCCGTCAGAAAATGCCGCACATTGCCGAATCCCACCGGGATCCCGTCCGCGTAAAGCCAGTAGGTGGCGGAAGGCACCTTCCACCCGTCCACCAGCCCTTCCTGCACGGCTTCCGCCTCTTTCGCCTTCAGCCATGCCTTGAATTCCTCAAATGAAAGACCGTTCGCGTTATTGATCAGTCCGTTCTCGTTCTTTGGCATCGACTGCAGCAGTTCATAGATCTCCTGCCCGTCTGCCCCGGACAATTGTCTTAATTCCAGCATCCCGTTTTCATCTCCGTTTATCCCGCGCGTGTCCGGATCCGTCACTGATTCGGTTTTAACAGGTGGATTGATTATATCACAGAACGCCCCTCATTCACAAGTTAAGGCCTTCTGCTTTTAAGCAAAAGGCCTCATATATCAACATTCTACCTTCCGATATTCCAAATACCGCTTATTCTCGGGTCATCATCCGGTCCATCGGAGAAAGCTTCGCTTTTTCAAGCGCCAACACGATGACCGGTACGATCAGCAGATGCAGCACCGCGCCGACCGCCGTTTTCACAAAGTACCCGCTGACAAACAGCTCAAACGAATAGCTTGCCCCATTCAGTCCCAGCACACAGGCCTTGACGATCCCGCCGGCGATACGGCCGACCGTCATCGCGATCAGCATGGCTGCCAGCATCGCCGGCAGATGCCCCAGCCGCTTTGCACGGATCAGCTTCCTGAACAAAGCATACATCAGACCGGTCAGCAGACCGTAGACCGCCATCTCCGCCGCCATCGGGATCGCGTTCAGGATCGGCGGGAAGCTGAAGAAGGCGGATCGTGTGAGCGGCAGGATGATCCCCAGCGCCATTCCCCACTGCCATCCGCAGGTCAGGCCGCAGATCAGCACCGGTATATGCAGCGGGCTCAGGCTCTGCCCCAGCACCTGCACCTGTCCGATCAGAAACGGCAATACATATCCGACCGCCAGCAGGATCGCGGTGATCAGCATTTTGAGCAGTTGATTGTTTTTCTTACTGTTATTCATCATCGCT
Source organism: uncultured Clostridia bacterium (assembly GCA_937907055.1). GTDB lineage: Bacteria > Bacillota > Clostridia > Christensenellales > Aristaeellaceae > ZC3RG03. The sequence goes on from CALCTW010000119.1 coordinate 11,407, forward strand.
TTATTCCTGTTTCAAAGCATCAATGATCTGATACAGAGACGCGCCGTTCTCCTTCGCCGCGCGCGCGATGTCCTCATATTCCGGCTTGGCCTTCTCGATCCCGTAGCCGGCCGCACGCTTATAACGGACAGGGCCGTAAGCCGTCTGCACAGTCTCCATGGAACGCTGCAGCACATAGCGGCTGCAATCCTGACGGCGAACGCCCAGCGTGGTCGTATGCTTCAGCATCAAGCGCGCCAGCGCGTCCGCGTCTTCAGGACGGCAGATCACATTCAGCATCACGCCGGGGCGGTTCTTCTTCATTCCGATCGGTGTGGTATACACATCGCGCGCGCCGTTATCAAACAGGATCTCCATCGCGAAGCCCAGCGCTTCGCCGGTCATATCGTCCAGGTTGCATTCCAGGCGCGTGATCTCCTCGCGCTTTCCTTCGGTCTCGCCCAGGAAGGAACGCACGCAATTGATCCGCTCAAAGTCCTTGGTCCCCATACCGTAGCCGATGGCCTGTGTCTTCATCACAGGGCGATCCCCGAAGGAGGCGGCGAAATGACGGAGAAGCGCCGCGCCGGTCGGCGTGCAAAGTTCTCCCTTCACCTGTCCGCCATAGGTCGGGATATCCGTCAGGATCAGCGCGGTCGCGGGCGCGGGCACAGGCAGAATGCCGTGCGCGCAGCGTACAGCGCCGCTGCCGACATGCACCGGTGAAGCCACGATCTCATCCGCCCCGATCTGCTCCATCAGCAGGCATACGCCCACCACGTCCGCCACAGCGTCCATGGTTCCCACCTCGTGAAAATGGATATCGCTGACGGGATGCCCGTGCACGCGGCTCTCCGCTTCCGCGATGATGCGGTAAACAGCCAGCGCGTCTTTCCGTACCTTTTCAGATACCGGCAGGCTGCCGATCATCGCCGTGATATCCGCCATGGAGGCGTGATGATGCGCGTGCGCGTGACCATGCTCATGGTCGTGGTCATGATGATGCTCGTGATCATGATCATGATGATGCTCATGGTCATGGTCATGATGGTGTTCGTGATCATGGTCATGATGATGCTCATGGTCATGGTCATGATGATGTTCGTGATCATGGTCGTGATGATGCTCATGATCATGCACATCATCCGATACTTCCTCTTCGCCGCGGACGGTCACCCGCACATGGCTGCCGGTCACGCCGCATTTCACACTGGGTTCCAGCGTCACTTCCACGCCGGGCAGTCCCAGCGCGTTCATCTGCTTAATAAAAGCCTCCCGATCCGGGATCAGTTCCAGCAGGGACGCCATCAGCATATCTCCGGCAGCCCCCATGTTGCATTCAAGATAAAGTGTTTTCATGATATACCTCGTTTATTCGTTCTGGTTTTTATTTTTCAGCCGCAGATACTCCGTGTATCCGCCAAGGAAAGAAAAACTGCCCCACAGTTCGCTGCAGGCGATCATCTGTTCCATGTAACGCGCCGCAAGCGCGGGTTCTGTCTTCTCAAACCACACATACATCGCGTGGGTGATACAGGTCCGGCTCAGCACATCCACTTCGGGTATCTTCCGGTCCAGCTCCTCCCGCGTCATTTTTCCCGTCGCGTAACGCACAAACAGGTCATACCCGATATGATGTCCAGGATCGACCGGCTTTACATAATCGTCCCAGTCGCTCCGTCCCTGCTTTCTCAGGCAGAGGATGGACCAGTACAGCGTGGCGACATACATTTCATCCCGGTCGCGGCTGAGCGGAAAGCAGCTGATGAACCAGTACCAGGCCTGTTCATACTGTCCCTGATAGAAAAAGCACAGTCCCAGCCGATAATGGATATCCAACTGATCCTCCGACCGTTCCAGACACCAGAAAAACTCCCGTGTTGCTTCTTCATGTTGCAGGGTCTTCATCAGGTTCAGTCCCAGCCTGCGATGCGCCGCGTAGTTTTCCGGTTCCATTTCCGTCACCCGGCGGCAGATGACCGCCGACTCGCGGTGGCGCTGCTGAAAGCTCAGGCATTTCGCCAGAAGCAGCAGGTTCTCCGCTGTCGGTTCCTGCCCGGCCTTTGCCCGGGCGGCAGCCGTTTCCTCATCATCCGGGATCACGATTGCTTTGCCCAGCAGTTCTTTTTCCGGACAGGAGGATATTTTGCTGAACAGAGGGCCGTGATGATCGTTTGCCATACCGTTGCCGTTCTCCTTTTCTTATCGTTTTGCAGGATCAGGAGTACAGACAGCAAGGATCCTTCCCCTTATACACTCACTATATCATACAGCAAGAGATTCGTTCAATCCCGGCATCCTGCACAAAGATATCAAATAATCGCATAAATCCGTAAATATCCCCGCGCTCTGTCTGCCGTTTCTGCCCATGCCGGGCGTTTTTTACATTCGCGCGCGTTTAAAAGCGCTGCTCCGGATCCGCGCCGCGCCGTATCATGGCCGGGCAGGGATGGGTGTGTCCCGCGCTGAAAGCGCACCGCGGACAACTAAAGCAGGGCACGTACGGCGCGTCCTGCAGGATTGCTTCCGTGAAAGCCGGGTCTGCCAGCAGGCCGCAGCCCAGATCCACCGTATCGGTCAGATCATGCTCAAACATATAGCGCACCTTTTCCACCGTGCGAAGCCTGTTGACCACAGAGACCGGCACACGGCCCCTGAAATGCTCATGCATCTTCACGCCCAGCGCGGCCACGCGGTTGTACGGAAGCCCGTCATCGTGTTCGATCTCATCCGGCGCGGCGATGCCGGAAGAGACCTGCAGATAATCACACCCGGCCGCCACATAGCATTCCGCGGTCGTGATCGCGTCCGCCACCGTGGGATCACAGCCCGATACACGGGCGGAAATGATAAAATCCCGGCCGCAGGCTTCCCGGATCGCCGCGATGATCTCACTGCCGAAGCGCGCGCGCCTCTCCGCGTTGCCGCCGTAGGCGTCCGTCCGCTGATTGATCGCGGAAGCGAAGTCATTGATCAGATAGCTGTGGCAGCCATGCACCTGCACGCCGTCATAACCTGCCGCCTTCGCGCGCAGGGCAGCATCCACAAACTGCTGACGGATCCGCGCGATATCCTCAAGGCTCAGCTCCGCCGCTTCCTGTTCACGCCACCGGATCGCGGAGGGAGACGTCAGCGGCCCGCACTCCGGATGGGTGCTGATACCGCCGTGGTGGATCTGCGGGATCACCAGCGCGCCGTGACGATGCACGGCCTCCGCGAGCCTGCGGTGTCCCTCGATCTGCTCATCGCACCACAGTCCCAGCTGGGTGGGATGCAGCCGCGCCTCCGGGGCCACACAGGTGGCCTCCACCACGATCAGGGCGCATCCGCGCGCCGCGCGCTCCTCATAGTGGCGCACAAATTCATCGGTTACCATGCCGTCCGGACCGGCGTAAAATTTAACGGTCGGCGCCATGGTCACACGGTTGCGAAGGGTTTTTGTTCCGATCTGAATGGGAGAATGAACATCCGTCATAAAAATCTCCTCCTGTGAGCACATCCGGGCAAAGCCCCGGATCGTCCTCTGTCTTGTTTTTTATTTTTTGAAACTGACCGCGTTTTTGATCCGCGGTCCATAGGCTCACAGGTCCAAAGTACTCATTCAGCGCGCTTTTGTCAATCATTTTTTATATCCCGCATTCCGTCCCGCGCCTCTTCCCGTTCAAAGAATTGCCGATCAGGCAAAAAAACAGCTGATTTTTGCATTTTTCCTGTTGACAAAAACGCATGCCGGATTATAATGATCTCAAAAGATAGTCTGACTATCATTTCAATTCAAGGAGACACGATGAACAAACTGCAGGATGATGTCTTTCAGAAGATCATTGCCTCCGCGGCTGATCTGTTCGTTGCCGGGACGATCTCCGGCACTTCCATCCGCGATATCGCGAATGCCGCCGGCTGCGGCGAGGCCACGATCTACCGGCATTACAAAACCAAGGATCAGCTGGCGGTACAGGCAGCTGAGCTGATCGCCGGCCAAATGCAGGAGCGCTATTTCATATACGATCCCGCGCTGAACGGCGGCGAACGTGTCCGGGCGTTCTTTGAAGCCTATGAGAAGATCTATCACATCGATCCCGGGTACTACCGTTTCCTGTTCGAGCTGGATTCCATGTTCCTCGGCAAAGCGTCCGCGGAAACGAAGAGCTATGAAAACACGGTCGACGCGTTTTATCACATCTTCTCTGACGCGTACGATCAGGGCTTGCGGGAGGGCAGTGTCAGGGCTGTCGAAAACGTGGAGCTGTTCTATTATTCCTCAGCCCACGCGCTGCTCAGCCTTTGCAAAACGCTGGCCGTCTCCGCGACACCGTTCAGCCATGATAAGCTGATCCGCCCCGAGACCGAGATCCACACCCTCACGGAGCTGATCCTCAAAAACATTATTTGATCACAATATAAAGGAGAACTACTATGAAGCGCGTATCCAACAAGACCAAATGGATCTTTGCTGTCGGTCAGCTGGGCTGGTCCATCCTCGCCGGCATCATCTCCAACCTGCTCGTCAATTTCTATCTGCCTGCTGAAACCGGCAACGGCGTCATCACCTTCGTGACCAGCGCCACCTTCATCGGTCTGACGGTGATCGGCCTGATCACAGCCGCCGGCCGTATCGTTGACGCTGTGACCGACCCGATGATCGCCAACATGAGCGATAACTGCCGCCACAGGCTGGGCAAGCGCATCCCCTTCATGCGTTATTCCGCGCTTCCCTTCGCCATCGTCACCGTGCTCATCTTCTGCTGCCCGGTGCGCGGTGAATCCACACTCAATATCATCTGGCTCGCGGTGACCATGGTCATCTTCTACATCGCCATGACTGCCTACTGCACGCCCTACAACGCCCTGATCCCCGTGCTGGGCCGCGATCAGAAGGATCGTATGGACATCTCCACTTACATCTCCCTCACCTACATTCTGGGCACCGGCATCGCGTTCGGCGGCAAGATGATCTGGGAAATGCTGCAGGGCGCGACCGGCTGGGATTACTACCTTTGCGCGCGCCTGACGCTGAGCGTGCTGGCGGTGATCGCGCTGATCTGCATGCTGCTGCCCGCGTTCCTGATCAGGGAAAAAGACTACGATGATTCCGAGCCCGTCAAGGAAAACACGATGGCCTCCCTCAGGAAGACCTTCAGCAACAAGCATTTCCGTATTTTCGTTCTCTCCGATATCATCTACTGGGTGGGCATCACCATCTTCAACACAGGCTTCATCTACTATGTGGAAAACCTGCTGGATCTCAAAGATTCCTACATGCTGCTCTTCGTATTCATGACCCTCGTGACCTTCGTGTGCTACATTCCGGTCAACTTCCTTTCCCGCCGGTTCGGCAAGAAGAAACTGCTGACTGTCGGCTTTGTCCTGTTCGCGGTCGCCTTCCTCGTTTCCGCCTTTGCCGGTAAGATCACCGTGATCCCCAACCTCATCTACGGCTTCATCATCTGCGTGCTGGTAGGCGTACCGCTGGCCATTCTGGGTGTGATCCCGCAGGCGATCGTCGCGGACATCGCCGAGAGCGACTGCGTTGAAACGGGTGAAAATCATGACGCCATGTTCTTCGCCGCGCGTACCTTCGCCTTCAAAATGGGTCAGAGCCTGGCCATGATCATCTTCACCTCCCTGGCGGTGATCGGCCAGAGCACCAAACTGAGCGAACTGGGTGAAGAGATCATCGTCAACGACGGCACCGGCTATCGTCTCAGCCTGATCGTCGCGCTGGTGCTGTGCGTGATCGCGGCGATCGTGATCCTGTTCTACAACGAGAAAAAGGTGATCGGCACGATCGAGGCCGCTCACAATGAGAAGAAGGATTGACCTTATGCGACTGGATTATCTCGTCGGCGGCAAGCGGCAGAGCATCAGCCAGAGCGATCCCTGTGTGCGCCTGAACATCACGGAAAATGACGGCCGTGTGACGGTCAGCATCACAGCCTTTGCCGCGATCACACTCATTTCCGCCGTGACCGCGCTGCAGCACCCTTACGGCAAGGATGACCTTGTTTTCGCGAACGGTTATCAGTCCTGGACCGAGACCCGTCAGTTTTCCGCGAAGGAGGGCCTCCGGGATCTCTCCCGCCTGCCCGTTAAACTCACGGAACGCTTCGCCCTGAAGGCCTATGGTTCACAGTATTTTGAACCGGCTGAAAAAAACACAAAGGTCGCCTTTGACCTGTTTGAGATCATCGGAACAGCGCCGCTCTTCATCGGCAATCTGAATTATAAAAACGCTTATCTCATCATCCGCCCGGATCAGTTGAACGGCACGATCACCCTGAAAAGTGATGTCGAGGGGCTGAAGCTGGCCGCGGGCGAAAGCTTCATCCTGTTTGATTATGTGTTTTCAACGGATGCCGCGGCCGCGCGTGACGCGTATTTCGCGCGGATGAAACCCGTCAGCAGCAGGAAGCTGCTGGGCTACACCAGCTGGTACAATCATTATCAGAATATCAATGAACAGCTGATCGACACCGCGCTCCGTGAAATGGACAGCCGGTTTGAACTGTTCCAGATCGATGACGGGTTCGAGCCGTTCGTAGGAGACTGGCTGGTCACCGATCCTCAGAAATTCCCTCAGGGGCTCGGCCCCATCGTGCAGCGGATACACGACAAAAAGATGCTGGCCGGTATCTGGCTCGCGCCCTTCGCGGCGGAACAGGCTTCCGCGCTTGTCCGCGAGCATCCGGACTGGATCCGGCGTGATCAAAACGGCGCGCCTGTCATGGGCGGCTGCAACTGGAGCGGTTTTTACGCGCTGGATCTGGACAAGCCCGAGGTGATCGGCTATGTCCGCAGGGTACTGAAGCACTACGCGGATCTGGGCTTTGATTTCTTCAAGCTGGATTTCCTTTATGCCGCCACGCTTTCCCGGATGCAGGGAAAGACAAGGGCGCAGACCGCGGAATATGCCTATGGTCTGCTGCGCGAGGAACTGGGAGACCGGCTGATCCTGGGCTGCGGCGCGACACTTGCAAACGGCTTTGAGCGATTCGATTATATGCGGATCGGTCCGGATGTGTGCCTGCGGTTCGATGATCATTTCTATATGCGCGTGCTGCATCCGGAGCGCGTTTCCACCAGGGTCACGCTGTGCAATACGATCTTCCGCCATATGATGGACGGCCACGCCTTCGGCAATGATCCCGATGTGTTCCTGCTGCGTGACGAAAACATTCATCTCACACCGGCCCAGCGCTACGCGCTGACCACGGTCAACGCCCTGTTCGGAAGCCTGATGATGACCTCCGATGATCCGGGACGGTATGTCAGCAAAAAGAAAGACATTCTGGAAAAAGCATTGCTTCTGAACCGGAACGCAAAGGTGACAGACACACGCCGGGAAGGCGATCTGATCCATATTCGCTACACCCTGAACGGTCAGACACACAGCATGGATTATCACATGAAAAAGGGGATCATTCAAAATGAACGATAAAAGCGCCGTGATCTTCGGTAACCCGATCGATCCCAAAACACTGCGTGCTGCCGAAAAAGCCAAAGCCGGCTATGTAAAGAAATACGGTGATGACAGCAGCGTTCAGTATCAGCTCTCCCCCGTCGCCATCAAGCCGCTGGATTTTTGCGGCGCGCAGAATCTGGTGATCACAGACAAAGCCGAAAAACTGGATAAAAAAGCGCTGATCGTAGGCAATATCCGCATGGGCTTCGGACACTACCGTATCTCCATCGCGATGGCCTCCTGCGCGCGGGCTATGGGTTACACCCCCTACTGGCTGGATCTGGCCTCCTTTGAAAGCACCGGCAGCAAAATGATCCGTGAGCAGAATCACCTGTACTCTCTGGCGTCCCGCATTTCACAGCGTTCCAGGCTCTTCAATCATTTTGTGTGGGAACCCATGAACAGCGAAGGCTTTAAGAAACTGACCTATAACGCCAAGGATCAGAAGACCACAGAGCTGCTGACACCGCTCTATGCCTCCCTGCCCAAAGACACACCCTGCATCGCCACCCACGTGTGGCCCGCGCAGGCCGCCGTGCATGCCGGCATGACCCATGTGGTGAATGCCATCCCGGATAACTGGCCCATGGCGCTGCATCTGGCGGAGGGGTCCATCCACACCGTACAGACGCCGTTTGCCTATCTGGGCTACAAGATGCTGAACGGCTTTTCCAAAAAGCCGCTGAAGGGCATGCCGGAAGCCGCGCTGAAGATGACCGGCCGTTATGTGGATCATGAACTGCTCGTGGATCTTGAAAAAGACAACGAAGCGCGTATCGCCCGCGCGGAGAAGGGGCGTCCCATGCGCTTCCTGATGACCGTGGGCGGTGCCGGCGCCGGCTATAAGCAGTTTCTGGCCATGGTCCGCCATCTGATCCCCTATGTGAAGGCAAAGAAGGCCGCGCTGATCATCAACTTCGGCGATCATCAGGATGTCTATCACAAAATGCGCGCGCAGCTGGCAGGGTGCGAAGTCAGGGAATTTGTCGATCGTTACGAGGATATCAAGGCGCTGGCTGAAACGCTGAAAACAGAAGACGCGAACGGGATCTATGTGCTGTGCAACACCGGGATCTTTGAAGCGGTCTACACCACCAACCTGCTGATGCCGCGGTGCGATGTGCTGATCACCAAGCCCTCCGAACTGGCCTACTACCCTATTCCCAAGCTCTTCATGAAGCACATCGGCGGCCATGAGGTGTATGGCGCGGTGTGCTCTCAGGAAGCCGGTGACGGCACCTTTGAATGCGCGACAGATGAAGCGGCCGCCCATATGATCGACCGTCTGCTGAGCGATCCCGAGCTGTACCGCCATCTCTGCGAACGCATTACGCAGATGAAGGCGGAAGGCGCCTACAACGGCGCGTATGAATGTGTGCGGCTCGCCGCCGGCAAATAAACCGGTCCGGCGATCGTCCGTGATAACAAAGCCCTGTTCCATGGGCAAAAGCATCCAAGTATTACAAAAGGCATGGTCTTCGCGAAAAAGTGAAGATCATGCCTTTTATCTTTCTGTCAGGTTGCCGGTCGTATCTTTCCCGGCGTATCCTTTCTCCCGGATCCGCCCGCGTTACGGCAGGAATTTGCCGGAAGCCAGATACAGTTGATACCACTCCTGATGAGTCAGGCGCACACCGGAAGCAGCGCAGATGTCCTTGAGGTGCGCGGGGTTCATCGTCCCGGCGATCACCTGCATACGCGCCGGATGGCGCAGGATCCACGCGATGGCGATGGCCGCCTTGGAAACACCGTACTTTTCGCCCAGTTCCGCCAGCACGGCGTTCAGCTCGGGGAAGTCGGGATGATCCACAAAGCAGCCGCCGAACATGCCGAACTGCAGCGGTGACCACGCCTGGATGGTCATATCATGCAGGCGGCAGTAATTGAGAATGCCGTTATCCCGGTCGATGGAACGGTCGGTGGTCTTGTTGTTCAGATACAGGTCCGCGTCGATCAACTGGGACTGTTCCACAGAGAACTGCAGCTGATTGATCACGAGCGGCTGGCGCACATATTTCTTCAGCAGTTCCAGCTGCCCCGGCGATACATTGCTGACACCGAAGGCACGCACCTTGCCGCTCTTTTCCAGCGTTTCAAAGGCTTCCGCCACCTCCTCGGGATCAAACAGCAGATCCGGACGGTGCAGCAGCAGGGTATCCAGATACTCTGTCTTCAGACGGGACAGGATGCCGTCCACGCTTTCCAGAATATCATCCCGGCTCCAGTCAAATTCCTTGCGGTCGAAATGCAGACCGCACTTACTCTGCAGGATCACGTCCTCACGCTTCAGTCCGGTCATGGGGAAGGCATCGGCAAAACGGATCTCCGCCTCGCCCGCGCCGTAGCAGGTCGCGTGATCATAAAAATTGATTCCCAGTTCCCAGGCCGTGCGGATCATCTCCGCGGCAGCCTCTTTGGTAAGCGCCGGCATCCGCATACAGCCGAGAATGATCTCGGAAACGTTCTGCGGGCCATTCTTCACATTGATCGTTTTCATCTTTTACTCCTTACACTTTTTTCAGGCAGCCATTGTAGCCATTATACCTGCAGCCTCCGTCAAATGCAAGGCTTTTCGTCCCTTCGCGGCAAACGGTGAATATAGAAAAAAGCAACCCTTCCCGGCTGCTTTTCCAGTATCACTATACACTTTTTTCGAGTGACCTGCAATGAACATTCTCGAACCTTTTCTATCCTTTTTATCACCTGTACGAACCTTTTGTGACCTTTTGTGACCTGATTCAACACTTTATTCATATTTAAAGCAAAAACCGACCCGAAGGCCGGTCACCGCCCCTGCGGCTGACGTGAACGCTTCACGCTCAGGGGCTGTTGCTTTTTATGGCATGTTTTTTCCAAAATCCGTGCTCACTTCCGGGACATGAAACCGCCCATCATGCACACAGGCTCATGGCGAACATACAATTGCAGCGCGTCCGGGATGTAGCGCGCCGTCACCGGCTCCGCCATATCTCCCACCGCGTTTCCGTCCGCGTAGATCGCGCCCTTGTCCGCTCGGGCCTTCACCGTGATACAGTGAGACGCGCCGATGACATTCGTATGGGTCATCTGTTCATGTGAACAGATCGGTGTCAGCGCGATCGCGGACACAGTGGGCTCCAGCACAGGGCCGCCCGCGGAATAGTTGTAGGCCGTTGAGCCGGTCGGCGTGGCGATGATCAGGCCGTCTCCGCGCAGGCGGAACTATTCCTCCTCATCGATCCGTACCGTCATTTCAACGGTCTCTCCGAAGCGCTGCTTGGCGATCACCAGATCATTCACCGCCGGGATCACCCGGTCTCCAATGGTAACAGAAAGGATCCCGCGTGCTGAGATCCGGCATTCGTTCAGGATCTCGTCAAACCGGCCGATCTGTTCAAACGGCATCGCGCACAGATATCCCAGCCGTCCGCTGTTGATCCCAAAGAGGGGCTTTCCTGCCCTGATCGCGGTCTGCGCCGCGCGGAGGACAGCGCCGTCTCCGCCCAGAGAAATGACAAGATCGCATTCCTCCGGACGGAGACCGGCATGACTGTCATTGCCGTACAGGGCAAGACTGTCGGAAGCGGAAAGGGCACACTGATGCCTGCCGGCGGATTCCAGCGCCGAAACGCACGAGACCGCCTGCATCGTCTGCTCCTTCGTATAATGATTCGGGCAAAACCACAGTTTCACCTTTCCGTTCCTCCAGACTGATTTCAGATTACTTGCTCATCAGGTATTCGTCGATCGCCTTGGCAGCCACCTTACCGGCGCCCATGGCGGAGATGACGGTCGCCGCGCCGGTAACGGCGTCACCGCCGGCATACACGGCATTGCGGGAGGTCAGACCGTTCTCATTGACGATGATACCGCCGTGACGGTTCACTTCCAGACCTTCGGTGGTGTCCTTGATGAGGGGGTTGGGAGAAGTACCGATGGAGATGACGACAGCGTCCACATCCAGCACATACTCGCTGCCGGGCACAGCCACAGGACGGCGGCGGCCGCTGGCATCCGCTTCACCCAGTTCCATCTTCACGACCTTGATACCGGTCACGAAGCCGTTCTTTTCATCACGGGGATCATCGGGATTCTGATAGCCGAGGATCTCAACGGGGTTACGCAGCAGCTGGAAGTCGATGCCTTCCTCCTGCGCGTGCTCCACTTCCTCTTTACGGGCAGGCAGCTCATCCATGGAGCGGCGATACACGATATACACCTTTTCAGCGCCCAGACGCAGCGCGGTACGGGCAGCATCCATGGCCACGTTGCCGCCGCCGACCACAGCCACCTTACCGCCCTTCATGATGGGGGTGTCGGGGTTGTCGAGGTAAGCCTTCATCAGGTTGCTGCGGGTGAGGAATTCGTTGGCGGAGTAAACGCCCTTCAGGCTCTCACCGGGGATGCCCATGAAGTTGGGCAGACCGGCGCCGGAGCCGACGAACACGGCTTCATAGCCCGCTTCGAACAGCTCATCGATGGTCAGGGTCTTACCGATGACCACGTTGGGCTCCACATCCACGCCCAGCGCCTTCAGGGTTTCCACTTCCTTGGCCACGATGGACTTGGGAAGACGGAACTCGGGGATACCATACACCAGCACGCCGCCGGCGGTATGCAGCGCTTCAAAGACGGAGACCTTGTAGCCCTTCTTTGCCAGGTCGCCGGCGCAGGTCAGACCGGACGGGCCGGAACCGACCACGGCCACCTTATGGCCGTTGGAGGCGGGCACAACGGGGGCTTCGGTGCTGTTGGCGTTGTGCCAGTCAGCCACAAAGCGCTCCAGGCGGCCGATGCCGACGGGCTCGAACTTGATGCCCAGCGTGCACTTGCTCTCGCACTGGCTCTCCTGCGGGCACACACGGCCGCAGACAGCAGGCAGAGAGGAGGACTGGGAAATGATCTGGTAAGCACCCTCGAAATCCTGTTCCTTGATGCGGGTGATGAAGTCGGGGATGTTGATGTTGACAGGGCAGCCGTCCACGCAGGGACGGTTCTTGCAGTTCAGGCAGCGCTTCGCTTCTTCCACAGCGATCTCAACGGGGTAGCCCAGCGCGACCTCCTTGAAATTATGCGCCCGGACCTCGGGGGCCTGGGTGGGCATTTCATGCTTCTTAGGATTGATAGCCATCTTCTTACGCCTCCTTATTGTCCACGAAACAGGTTGCAGGCTTCTTCATAGGCATGACGCTCAAAGGCAGCATACATACGGCCTCTGGACATCGCCTCGTCGAAATCCACTTCATAACCGTTGAAGTCAGGGCCATCCACGCAAGCGAACTTGGTCACACGCTTGCCGTCCTGGTTCAGGGTCAGACGGCAGCCGCCGCACATACCGGTACCGTCGATCATGATGGGGTTCATGGAGACGGTGACAGGCACGCCGAAGGGCTTGGCCGCGGCAACAACAAACTTCATCATGATCAGGGGACCGATGGTGATGATCATGTCGAACTTCTCACCGG
>CALCTW010000120.1 GCA_937907055.1 uncultured Clostridia bacterium
AAAAGAAAAAGCAGCTATGATCTTGAAGGTTTCCCTTCAAGCCATAACTGCTTGATTTGCAACGGTTTTGAGCCGTTTCGTGGCGGGAAGGTGAAACCTTCCCCTAAATAATAACTTGTGGCCGTAGCGATCCAGGGTAAAAGCTGCGGAATAATGTCCCATGTTTTCCTGAATCGTCTTGATATCATCACCCGCACGGATGGAATTAACTGCGAAGGTGTGACGGCAATCATGCAGACGATGATGATCAAGCCCAGCATTGCTGCACCATTTGATCAAGTCGGTCTGCTGGGGTTTGATTCGGCGCCTGAATCATTCCCACCGTTGATCACCTCCTCAACCATTTAGACGATGGGCAGGGCTAAAACTTAAATTCTCAGTAAAAATTTTCTCAGGGATGGCATCTTCAACGCCACCCCTATTGTTATACACGATTCCGGCCCTATGCAATACCGATTTCTATCACTTAGTACCATAAGCGGATCGCGGCATAAGGACAGACAGAAAGACTCCCGTAGGGTCAATGAACCTTACGGGAGTTTTCGACGTTATCGCTTAATACTCTTTACCAGCAGAAAACAGTTTCAGGAGGAATTCTGGATTATCCAGATTGTAACCACACACGGTCATATATTCATATTGATAACTCCGGTTATCGGATTCCTCCAGGTTATTGTTCAAAGGGAGTTGTTTCAATCTGACAGGATGGCTAAGCCTTCGCTGCATGATCAAACCATCTGGATAAGCAGGATCCTCTGCCAGAATCAGTAAAGCGTCAGACATGCCTTCGATGGTTATTTCTCTTGCAGATTCACCTTCTCGGAGCATAAGTGGCTCTTCATAAGCTCTGTCGCGTAGTTCGGATCTGAAAATGAAGAAGGTTCCATCTTCCAAAGCAAGAACCAGGTCGTAGCCAGTAGCAACAGCGCTTGATTCATCAATCAGAAACCTGTTATAACACATTGCCCCGGATTGACCATTTTTGACTAGATTATATTTCCCGTACGCTTTACACTCCATGAAAACTTTCCCATAACAATTGGTTACCTTTCCCTCCGGAAATGATGCAGGCACAGTCAGATGCTTGATGTCATGCATGTATTCAGCAAACCATTCGATGGATGAAACCGGTATTTGTTTCTGGTGGAGTTTGCTGTATTTTATGCTGCCGTCATCATTGTTGTACCAGGCAAAAGCTGTTTCTTCATTTGGGATTTCGCTGATAAAAGAATTAAGTGAATCTGCATGCCAATCCTCAGCTCCAGATTGCACAGCATCTGAACCGGGTGTTTGTGTCAATTCAGCCGTTCGTGTGACATCGCCCTTCCAATTGATGACTTGATATAAACCGGTGACTGCTAATGCTGAAGTCGTCAGCACCAACAGAAGTGAAACAACCAGTATCACACTGACGGATAGTTTCTTTTTCACTTTTCCTTCTCCTCTCTCTGACGCGATGATGCGCTGCGCAAGCCAAGGATCAGCCTTCATATCAGAGAGATGACGGTCAAGCGACTCACGAAACTCGTTAGCGTTTATTTTATCATTCATCAAGCTCTCTTCCTTCCAGCAGATTCTTCAGTTTCTCCCGTCCTCGTTTCAGTCTGCCCGATACAGAGGAGTGTGAGATGTTCAGTGCATCTGCTATTTCGTTATTGTTCAATCCCTGGTAATAGTGCAGAAGGATTGCTTCCCGCAATTTGCGGGGCAGTTTCATGACTGCCGCTTCCAATTCTTCATCGCGATCAATGATTGTATTGGCTGATTGATCAGGGAGCATCTCTGGTGTCACATGTCGGTTCATGAAACGGAACCAACCTGAATGATTGATGTCATAGCAGGTATGCATGGCTATCTTGAGAATCCAGGTCTTTTCACTGCTTTCTCCCCGGAATGAATCTATCGTTCGATACACCCTCAGAAACGTTTCCTGCGTTGCATCCTCCGCCAAAGTTTTATCGCAGAGGTAGAGGTAACAGGTGCGCAGAACCGATTCCTGATATTGATCCACAAGCCGTTCAAATCTCTGATCGTGATTCGGAGCAGTGTCAGGGCCCGTAACATTGCTCACGTGTTGATCACCTCCTACACCCATATAGACTGACGAGGAAGAGAAAATGTCGTATTCTGCAATAATTTTTCGGAACTTTTTGGGTGTGCGGCCTTTTCGCCGTTACTCCATGTTATACACGTTTTCAGGCTCTTAAGCCACACCGATTTCTGTTTTTATAGAAAGTGTGCCTGTCCGGCAAAGCATTCATATCAAGCAGTACATGCGGATCGCGGCATAAGGACAGACAGAAAGACTCCCGCAGGGTGATGCCTTGCGGGAGTTTTTTGGGGTTACTGGAACGAGGCATCAATCAATGTTCCATTCACATTGGCGAAAAAACAAATGGTGGTGCATCCTGTACGCCCGGAAATGGCTGAAGGACACGAACGGGACGGGGATGACGGAGCGCGGCGGACAATGAACCGGACTTGTGTTTTCTGCATGATATGATAGAATGGAAGCCGACAGAATTGGATGACGCGGAGGGCAGCCATGCGATTGGATGGATTTGGATTGTTCGTTGAAGATATGGCGAAAATGATCAGATTTTACAGAGATGTTCTGGGGTTTGAGATCAGAGAAGGCGAGGATACCTCAAATGTTTATCTGGTGAAGGACGGAACATTGTTTTTGCTGTATGGAAGAAAAGATTTTGAAAACATGACACACAGAAGGTATGAATATATCAAAGGCCTGAACGGTCACAGCGAGATGGCGCTGTATGTGGATACCTTTGAGGAAGTGGATAAGGCCTATGATCACGCGATCAGAAACGGCGCGGTATCTGTGTTGGAGCCGGAGCTGGAACCCTGGGGGCAGAGGACCTGCTATATCGCTGATCCGGAGGGGAATATCATTGAGATCGGTTCCTGGAACAAGCCCTATGAGGAAAAAGACCGGTAAAGCGGCTTGACGTTCTGAGCTTCTGCCGCGCTACAGAGAATTATCGTTAACGGACAGGGTGATGAAAAATGACGAAAGAGATCGAAGAATATATCGGGAAGTATCCTGAAGAAACCGTACGGTTATTTATGCAGATCAGGGATGCCGTGCTTTCGACAGCGGGGATTCCTGTGGAGGAAAAGCTGTGGGCAAAGCTTCCGAGTTATTATTGTAATGAAAAATTTGTGAGGATCATACCGTTCAAGGACCATATCAATATCGAGGCAGAGGGATTTGCCGGGCATAAAAGCGAATTTGAAGGGTTCAGGTTTACGCCGAAGGGAATGCTGCAGATACGGATCGATCAGGTGATCCCTACGGACGCGCTTAAAGCAGTATTCACGGATACCCTTATGTGATCGGGGCCCGGTCTGCCCGGATGCTTTGTGATCCGGAAGCATGAGAACAGGGGCTGTCAGCCTGCAGGGCCGACGGCTCTTTTTTGATGGTTCACGCGGCGGCATTCGGAGGAGCGGGTTCTGTGTTCAGCAGGGACAGGACCGGCCCGCAGCATGAACTGACGCGCAGAAAAGGACGGACAGGACGGAACGGTAAACCTGATACGGCGCGGCGCGCGTAAAAAAGCAGAAAGACCGGACAAAGGCCCGATCCTTCTGCTTTTTGTTTTTGGCTTTTCAGGGTTGTCATGAGGAAAGCGGGAACCAGAGGTTATCCAGCTCGTTTTGGATCATCTCCATATCGGGCATGCCCATGATGGAGCCGCTCAGACGCAGCTTCATCGTCAGTGCCTGAATGATGTATTCCTTCTGATCGGTGAGCAGGATGAAATTTGTGCGGTTGTTCTGTTTGCGGATCTGCTCGATCATAGAAAAACTGCTCATACCGGGAAGCGGAACAGCGGCGAAGATCACGGGGCAGGCATGACCGGAGGAAAAAGCGATTGCCTCATCCGGCGTTGGAAGGACCTTGGGTTCCGGAAGCCCCGGCTGAAGCGCCCGCAGGCGTTTCAGGATGCCGACCACTGTCTGCTGTCGTTCGATGCTGTTATCTACGACCAGCATGTACTCGTTCTGCATGCTTTCCCTCCTTTCCTTGATCATCATACACCTGTAACCGCTCCAAAAGCGTACCGAAAAGGGGAAGAAGGAAGGAAAACTGAGATTTTTTGGGCCGTTTTATGGGGCACGGAATGAGCATGGGGATCGATGCCCGGCGGCGCGCCGGGATCAGCCGATAATATCGGCCAGCGTGGACTCGGCCCAGCTGTACTGGCTCATGTATTCGCCGTGGAAGGCACGGATGGCGTAAGCCTCGCCCTTTTCCCAATCGTAATAGTCGCAGAAAAGCATGCTGACATCGAGCGAGTAGGCATTGAAGCCCTTGATGAACAGGTCACCCATGCCGATGCTCTGCAGGGTCTTTTTCAGATCGGCAGAGCTTTTGCGAAGATCCGCCTTGTTGTTGGTCTCGTTGGTATCATCCTCATAGAGCACGGCGCAGATCTCATTGCTGTTGACCTGCGCGCCGTGGCGGTCCACCAGATAGGCCAGCAGCTCTTTGGTCTTGTGACGCTCAAAATGGAGCGGTTTGCCCTCCATATAGACCTCGAAATTGCCAAAGCACTGCACCTTCAGTTTCTGAGGCTCCTGGCGCACGGGCAGCGGATAGCGCAGATTCTGCATCTCCTGCTCCACGGCCTCGGCGGTGGCGGGCTTTTGCAGATAACCGCTGAAATGCAGCGCCATGGCTTCCACCGCGTAATCCTCATAGTAGCCGGTAACAAAGACGATATTGGTATGAGGATACAGCTTTTTGACCTCCTTGGCCAGCTCGATGCCTGTCATCACCGGCATCTGGATATCGGCAAATATCACATCAGGCTGATGCTCCCGGGCCCATTCCAGGGCTGTGACCGAATTGCCGAAGCAGGTGAGCTCACAATCCGGCACGGCCTTCAGAATGGATTTTTCGAGCAGCTTCAGCTGCATCTGTTCGTCGTCTACGGCGATGATCCTCATACTTGTTCCTCCTTTGGAATGTGGATGATAACGGTCGTTCCCTTGCCGATCACACTGTTGATCTCCAGATGACCGTTCACCATTTCTTTTAAGCGTAAGCGCGCGCCGTCAAGGCCGATGTGTCTGCGGTCATCGGTATGCTTTGCCGCGGGATCAAAGCCGGGGCCGTTGTCGATGATGCGTACCAGATATTCGTCCGCCGTGTTTTCGGATTCGATCCGAACGGTCGTGGGCTCATACCGCGCGCCGACACCGTAGCGCACGGCGTTTTCCACCAGGGTCTGCAGCGTGAGCGCCGGGATGAGAAAATCCTTGCAGGGAATATCGTATACGATGTTCAGCCGGTCGGAAAAACGGCGCTTTTCGATGCTAAGATATTGCTCCACATGGTGAAGCTCCATCTCAAAGGGGATGGGCAGCTTGCTGCCCATGAACTTCAGGTTGCCCCTGAGATAATTGGAAAACTCATTGGTGGCGCGCTCGGCTTCCGCGGGATCCTCGGTGCACAGGAAAGCAATGGAGGACAGCGCGTTATACAGAAAATGCGGCTGGATCTGCGACATCATGAGTTCCATTTTGGTCTCGGTCATTTCGGCTTCGCTTTGCGCGAGCAGGGCTTTGTTTTCAAGCAGGCGTTCGCCCTGCGCGTTATCGATGCGCGTATAGATCAGCATGAAGGTCAATCCGGACATGACGCAGCCAAGGGACACACTGAAGAAACCATCCACAATGAAGAAGACCGTGGGGACGATCACATAACCCAGCATCAGCAAAAACTGGTTCATCGGCATCAGGCGATGGTTCTTCACCAGTTCGATCGCCGAGATGATCGACCAGACGCAGCTGACAGCAAAGGCGATCGGATAAATATCCGTCATGGATCCCGCGCTGAAATCTTCCATGCTGTAGATCCAGTCCTTATTGATGACACTGAAGAACATGGCCAGCGCCGCGACGGCGACCACCACGATCGTTTTCATGATCTTCTTGTCGCTGGCAGGACGCGTGTGGACCTCGGGATGCCTGAGCGCGTAGATGTAGGTGTGCACATACCAGTAATAGGCCGCGGTGGCCAGATGCGAAACAACGTATTCCAGCATGAACAGGAAAAAAAACAGCGCGCGGGGATAGACACCGGGCTTCCAGAGCCATTCGAGCGCGGTGATCAGCTGCAGGCTCGTCACCAGTCCGCACAGGGTGATGAACGGCCTGGACATCATCGTTTTGTTCTTTTTGACGAGGCTGGAAACGAAGAGGATGAGCATGTACAGGAAGCTGACACTCAGGATGGAGGCGTTGAACAGCTCATTATGGTACTGCATAGGAACACTCCTTAAGGCTTCTATGGCGGGCCGGATGGACGGCCAATGACAGTATAGCATAAAATCTCGAAAAACGTAATGCGATCCTCCGGATCCGGCCTAAATTCCTTTTGTCAAAGGGAAAACAAAAAGCTGCCCGCGAAAAAGGCAGGCAGCTGCGAGGGAATAACGGATACTGTACGATCAATTGTTTTCCGCGAAGGCACGGAAGATCAGGTTGACACCGATGATGACGGCATCGATGCCGATATACATCCCGATGGTGATCATGGTGGTGAAGGGATGGCCGAGGCTGAAAACGCCGAGCACGATCATGAGGATGCCCAGCGTGAGCGAGACGCCCCACTGACGGCTGAACTCGCGCAGCACGGCGCGGGCCTTGCGCTCCTCGGGTGTGGTCGCTTCGAAAGCGGCGGCTTCCTTGCCGGCGGAACGCTGCCGGAAAGCCTCGACGATGCGGATGACGCCGGAGATGAGGAGCCACAGGGCAACAAAGGTGGCGTAGACGGCTGCAAGTCCGATCTGAAGCGCGTCACTGCAAAGCAGCATGACACCGAGGATGCCGGACAGGATGCCGTTGACCAGCAGCAGCCAGGCGGCGTCTTCCTTACGGCTGCGGAACCATACGCCGATGCAGCAGATACCTTCCGCCAGCATGGCGATCCCCATCAGCGTGGGGATGAGGGTATAGCCATCCAGCGGCAGTGTCATGCAGCGGATCCCAAACCCGATGGCAACAAGACCAATGATAAATATAAGCAGACTGACGATCATATGATATTCCTCCGGATCAATTATTATGATGAAGGACCCTGCAGAGAACTGCAGGGTCCTTTGCGTTCAAGCAAATGCGATTACTTGCCGGTGTAGACAAAGTCCATATCGGACAGCACCTTCATGGCCAGGTTGATGTCGTTCTCGGTCACGGTCTCGCCGTCCTGGGCGATCAGCATGACGTTGATCAGATAACCATGATACAGGGTCACCAGCTCGGCAAAGTCGACCGCAGCGTCATTTTCGTTGAGCATGACCACATCGGTGTCATGTTCGGTCTTCAGCCAGGTGACATTGGCGTTGTTGTAGTCTTCCATCAGGCTCAGCGTGAAGGCTTCCTGATCGCCCTCATCCATGTCGTTGAGACGCTCCGCGTCGGCATACTCGTCATCGGGGCAGATCAGCAGCAGGATCACAGGGGCGTTTTCCTTGCTCATGGCGATCATCTTGTAGATACCGATGTCTTCCACGGCTACATCATAGCCCTCGGGGTAGACCATGTTCAGGGTCAGATTATCATCATACACAACGGGGGTCTTGGCGGTATCGGCCAGGGCGACGCTCATCAGCATCAGCACAGCCATCACGATCGCAAGCAGCTTTTTCATAACGTTTATCCTCCAATCAATCATTTCAGGGTGTTTTACTCAGCAGCGCCGACAGCATCGGTGTCGTAAAGGGCTTCGATGATGCCAAAGATGGTTTCCATGGTCTCCTCATTCATTTCCAGCAGCGGGTTCACGTTGTTGGTCAGGATGAAACCGACATGGCCGTCGGCCAGATCCACCACCTGAGACCAGGTCTTGCTCTGAGCCAGGACCAGGACCTGCTCACCGGCCAGATACTGCGCGGAGAAACGGGCGCCGGTGCTGGGGACCCAGCGGAGGTGGACATAGTTGGAGGGACGGGAGGTCACGATCTCAGCCAGCACGGGGGTCTCCAGGGGCTTGAGCTGACGCAGGGCGGCATCCACATCGTCATAGGAAGGGGTGGGGTCGGTCTTCTTCCAGGGGCCGGGGTTCTTGGTCACCAGGAAGGACTTCATGACCCACATGTTGGTGCTGTTGCCGGCCTGGCTCCACAGGTTCTTATCATAGGGACGGATCAGGCACCAGTCACCCTGGGTGTCGATCACTTCGACCTGCGTGCCATATGGAAGCTTGAAGAAAACTTCATTGTTGGTACCGGGGCCGGAGCGGACATTCAGGGGCTTGCCGTTGCCGGTCTTGACAAAGCGGGAGTTGGGGTTGGACATGGCAAATGCCATCGTGGGCATCAGCATCGTAACGATCAGGGCTACCAGAAGCATAACAGTAAGGGCGCGTTTCATAATCTTAATCCTCCTTTAATTCATCATATTGATATCGCTTATCGAGACGATCGTCACCGTCTCGGTCAACTTTACCAAACTGACACGATCAGTATAACAACGCAGGTGTACCAAATGTGTACCGGAAAAACACAAAAAACAAAAAAACCGAACTTTTTTCAAAAATCTTTCTGAGAGAAAAAAACAGGCCCCGGAGCGACCGGGACCTGTGGAAAAAACGCTTTGGGCAGCCGGCACGGCGCGCGGGGAGCGGGCTGTTACTTCTGATCATCCGCAAAACGCAGACCCATGCTGGCCAATCTGCCCGCGAGCAGCCTGTTGTATCGTTTTCCGGATCGTTCCTGCAGCAGATAGCGCACAAGGGTATCGGCGAAGAACCAGAAGACAATATAGAAGAATTCATGGGCGATGTCGAGCGCGAAATGGGCGAAGGTCAGGAACAGGCCCATGCCGACACAACCGGCGATCATGAAAAGGAAGCTTCTGAACGCGGCGCGCTCCTGCTCCTCCGCCTCGCCGAGGGCATAGAGCATATCGGTCTGGATGGTTGCCCTGATCCGCTCCTGCTGCTCCGCGGTAAATCCGGGACCGTCGATCTGAAGCGTGATGCCGTACTCATCCGGAATGAAACGGATGATATCCAGAATATACGCCTGGAAATCCGGGTTCAGTGTTTCGCAGCCCTCTACGCTGTAGGGGCTGATGATATCGCTGTATGCCCGCGCGCGGCACGGGATGACAGCCTGATCCCCCTCCAGAAATGTGTGCCGGACCAGCTGATCCAGATTGGCCTTTTTACGGAGGAAGGCGTTCCGGTTTTTCGTTTGCCAGTTCATACGCGTATCCCTTTCTGATCCGGAAAATCATTCTGCTTCGGCCGCCGGGGCATCGGCAGATCTGTTTTGAAAACACCGTGCAGCGCTTTATTGATCCGCTGCACGGTGTTAAGCTTCCTTATGCCTGATAGACCGCCTTGCCGTCTACGATGGTGGCGACCAGCTTTGCCTTCACGATGTCCTTCACATCGGTATAGTCGATAAAGTCGCGGTCGTATACAGCGCAGTTGGCGACCTTGCCGATGGCGAAGGTGCCGAGATCGCGCTCCTGACGGAACATGTAGGCCACATTGGCGGTCATGGCCAGCAGCGCGCGCACGGAGCCGATGGCCTGATCCGCGTCCAGCACGGTACGGGCGCCCAGCTCAGGGTCACAGCGGCGGATGGCCTGGAAAACGCTCTTGGGCACATTCATCGCGGGAGATACCGGGAAGTCGGTATGGAAGACGATCGTAGCGCCCGCGTCCTCAAAGGCTTTGATGGGATACTGCGCCCAGGCGCGGTCCTCACCCACATAACCGATGGTCTGCTGCATATAGTGCGGATCGGCAGTTGCCCACAGAGGCGCGACCGCGGCAATGACATTATAATCCGCCATGCGCTGAATGTCCTCGGGGCGGATCAGCTGCAGATGCGCCAGCACATTGCGGGCGTCGAAGAGGCAGGTGCTTTCCTCCGCGGCCTGAATGCTGTCCAGCACGTTTTTGCTGGCCGCGTCGCCGACGGTATGGAAGTGGGTGCTGAAACCGGCCTCATTGGCTTCGATGATCGTGCGGGTCAGGGCTTCGGGGTCCTTGAGATTCCTGACACCGTGATAACCGGGCTGGTCATTGTATTCATCCAGCAGGAAGCCGGTGTGCGCCTCGACCACGCCGTCCATGAACATCTTCAGACCTACAATGCGGAAATACTCACTGTTGTAGTTTTCCGCCAGCTTCTTCAGCCGCGGTACCGCCTGATCCGGATCGGGCAGGGTATTGTTTTTCTGACACAGGGCATAACCGTAGGTACGCAGCTTCCATTTACCTTCCGCGGCCAGCTGCGCGTATGCCTCCACGCAAACGGGCGTCAGATCCGCCCAGGCATCGCCCACAGCTGTGATGCCCTGAGAGAAGGCAAATTCCTGCCACGCCAGCAGGCCTTCCTTGACCTCCTCAAGTGTGGAGGAGAACTTGCCGCCGGCAGCAAACGCCGCGCCTTCGCACAGCAGGCCGGTCGGCTCGCCGTTTTCATCCACATGCACCATCGCCGGGCCGTATTCCCTGGCTGCCGCGGCATCTATGCCGGCATATTTCATGGCGGCGCTGTTCAGCCAGATGGAATGGCCGTCGGCGGAATTCAGCGAGACTGGAATATCGGGGCAAACCGCGTCCAGCATGGCGGCGGTGGGCTCTTCATGATAGATCCAGCCCGCGCCCATATATTTGGCGCGTCCGGGATGCGCCTTGATGTAATCAGCCATTATCTGAACATAATCCTGCATGGACTTGCCGGAGGACAGATCCGCCTGGAACGCGATGCGCTGACCGGCCAGCACGCCGTGGGTGTGGGCATCCATAAAGCCGGGGTAGATCACAGCGTCGCCGTAATCCTGAACTTCTGTGTTCTCGCCCTTCATTTTCATGGCGATGTCGCGGCTGCCCAGATAAGCGATGCGGCCGTTGCAAACGGCCATCGCGTCCACCAGCATGCGGTCGGGGTCAAGGGTATAGATCTTGCCGAGGATGATCTGATCTGCTTTTTTCATATTATCTGTTCCTTTCGAGTTACGCGTATTGTTTGCGCTGTGTTTTCTTCTGTTTATGGAAATGGGGTTGTCTGAGCCTCAGGATGTTCGTCATGATCCTGAGAACAACGATAATATATCATGGAACGCGTACCAAATGTGTACCAACAGATACAAATCTCTGCTTATCGGCTCATTTTTTCGTTTTTTCCCGGTTTCTGCCGTCCGTTCGGCGCGATTCAGCCTGTTTATTGATTGGAAAATTCAGATCCGGTACACATTTGGTACACTTGTTCAGATATAATGAATCCGGTTCGTACGCCAAAGAAAGGAACGGATTTTTATGAGTCAAAAGGTCAACAATGCCCTGACAGGTCATATGACCACCGGACAGCTGCTGAAATATGTTCTGCCCACGATCATCACAGTGGTGTTCGCGTCGCTGTACGGTATCATCGACGGTATTTTTATTTCCAATGTAGGCGGCGATGTGGCGTTCTCGTCCATCAACCTGATCACGCCGCTTTTCCTGATCGTGTCCTCCTTCGGTATGATGTTCGGTACGGGCGGCAACGCCATCGTGTCCAAGAAACGCGGCGAGGGCAATGAAGAGGAAGCCAAGCGGATCTTCTCGCTGCTGACCTTCGCGGTGATCGCGCTGGGCATCTTCATCACCATCGTGCTGGAGATCTGGCTGGATGATATCCTGTATCTGCTGGGCGCGACGAAGGAAATGGTGCCGCTGTGCATGGCCTACAGCCGTGTGCTGCTGCCCTTCATTGTGTGGTATCTGCTGCAGTTCTATTTCCAGAACATGCTGGTGACTGCCGGTAAGGGCATGCTGGGCTTTGTGATGACGCTGGCTGCCGGCTTTACCAACATCATCGGGGACGCCATTCTGGTGGGCGTGCTGGCCAAGACGGCCGAGGAAGCGTTGCGCGGTGCGGCTATTGCCACGGTGCTGGGTCTGCTGATCGGCGGCGCGGTGCCCTTTGTGTATTTCCTGTTCAAGAATTCCAGCTTCCTGCGCATCGTGAAGCCCAAGTTTGACCTGAAGGTCGTGATCAAGGCCTGCTCCAACGGTGTGTCCGAGTTCCTGTCCAACATTTCGGGCGCGCTGATGACCACCGTATTCAACGGCCTGCTGCTGTGGATCGTGGGCCCCATCGGTGTATCCGCGTACGGCAGCATGGGCTATATCAATACGCTGTTCACCGCCATCTTCATGGGCTACTCCATCGGTATCGCGCCTGTGATCGCCTATAAATACGGCGAGGGCGATACCAAGGAACTGAAATATCTGTACCGGAAGAGCCTGGTGGTGATCGGCATCGCGTCTGTGGCCATGGTGGTGATCGGTGAGGTGCTGTGCAGGCCCATCGCCAGTGTTTTCTCCGGCGATAACAAGGCGCTGTTTGACATGACGGTGGTAGGCTTCGGGATCTACGCCCTCTCCTTCCTCTACAAGGGCTTCAATACCTTCGGCTCCGCCTTCTTCACCGCGCTGAACAACGGTCTGGTGTCCGGTGTGCTGTCCACGCTGCGCGCGCTGGTGTTCAGCATCGGTTCCGTGCTGATCCTGCCCATCGTGTACTATTATGTGTACGGCGCGGATACCGCCCTGCTGGGTGTGTGGTGGTCTGTGAACTACGCTGAAGCGCTGGCGCTGATCGTGACGATCATCTTCCTGGTGGCCAACCGCAAAAAGTATCAGTATTGATCTGTTTTCAGCCCTGCTTCCGCAAAGCGCCGGGCGCGGCGCGGGAGAGGGCATCTAAGACGCCGGACCGGCGATATCCGAATCGATCAAAAAGCGTTTGGGTAAGGGACGGATAGGCGTGCCAAAGCTGACCGAAAGGTCAGCTTTTTTGTTTGCGGATGAAAGAACGGAGCGTCCCCGGACGGCCTGCGCTGAAGGCCATAGCGCCGGAAAGGGCAGAAGAAAACGGCTTCGCGGGTTGCGAAGCCGTTAAAGGGTGAATGGGAGATATCAGTTCTGTGCAGTCCGGGTGAGATAAAAAATACAATCCATGCCGGATGTTGCATTCAGCTTCAAGGACATCACGCCGTCAGGACTCAGGACAGCGAACCAGAGATCGTAATTCGATCCGATCTGCAGCGCGTTACCGTTCATTTCGCAGGGCTTTTCACAGGGAACGCCGCCCCCAAGCCCCGATACAAAAAAGCCGTCCGGCATAGAAAACGTGGTATCGGTAATGGTGAAATACATGTCGACATCATACTCATCCGCCGAATATGTTTTGTTTTCAATCGCAAGATAGATGCCGGCGTATTCCCATGAACCGGTGAAATCCTCAAGCGCGGCGTCCGGCCTTGCGGCGGCAGTGGCTTCGGCGAAAAGATCGGCATATTCCTCGTCCGTCAAACGCGTGTACATTTTGGAACCACGGAAATTCATGAGGGTGTCTGCACCGGCATCGTAAAGCAGGGCAACGTTTTCATACGCGACAAGATCTTCGTCCTGGAACCACGTAACGGAAGTGAGACGACCGATCGTTGTATCACACAGGAGGAGGGTGCCGTCATCCTTGAACGCGTAAAGTTCGGTACGTTGTTCATTTGTCCAGAAACCCACAGCCGAGGTGCCGGGTTCAGATCCGGCCATCGCGGTGCTCGTCAGCATGCAGAGTACGATCATCAGCAGGAGGCACATGATTCTCTTCATAAATATCTTCTCCTTTGTTTTTCGTGTTTTCACACACTGATCCCAGTATATATAAAAAGACCGGGATTATACAAGACTGAAATGCATGATTTCGCCAGAAAATTTTCAGCCAATCATTTCCGTGCTCATGCTGATCGAGGCGCTGCTGATCCGGACAGTAATCAAGTGAGGAAGCGACCCGGGTTGCCCGGAGGCGCGGTTTGTGCTATGCTTGAGGCAGAGAGCAAAGGGAGGGCGTGTATGGCAGGAACAGTGATGCATCTGGTGATCGCGGACAGGCTGCTGGAGAAGCTGGGGATCCGGCAGCCCGCGCTGTTTTATTGCGGGAATTTGGCGCCGGACGCGATCATGGCGCGGGAAAACTATGTGCGCGAGATGAAGAACCATACCCATTTCAAGGATGGACTGCGGCCCTTTGAATTCAGGATCAAGGAAAATCAGGATAAGTATATGCCGCGGCTGATGGCCTTTTATGAAGAATTCTTCTCAGGGGCGGAAAGGCCGGACAGAGAACTGTATGTGGGGTATCTGACGCATATCCTGGTGGATGAGCTGTATCTGCTGAATCATTATGAAAAGCACCTGATCGAGCTGGAAAAGCAGGGGATCCGGCCGCCGAACATGGAGTTCAGCGCGAAGTTTGTGGCGGATGTGGATCTGGTGGACTGGGAACTGGTGCGCACGTATCCTTTCCGGTATCCGATGCCGGAAACACTGCTTAAGGAAATGGATTATGAGATCCCGGGATGGATCACGAACGCGGAGCTGATAAGCAGCAAGCGGTTCATCATTGATAAAAACTTTGTAACGCCGCATGAACCGGAGCCGCTGCATGTGATGAATTTTCAGGATAATTGGGATTTTATCGAACTGTGCGTGAAGCGTGTGCCGGAGATGCTGAAGGAGCGCTTCGGGATCGAATGAAATGAATACAGGGGGCGCGCGCGGTGGTTGAAAAACCGGCGCGAAAAACGCGCCGAAATTCGTCTGCCCCGCCTGCTGCGGCACTTCTTTCAGCCGCTGACAGACGGGGCAGTGATATATAGGAAGAAGGGGAAGGGGGACCCTTCAGCTGTGATGATCATAAGGGAAAAGTGAGGCAAGGGCCGGAAGAAATGAAGATGAAAATGTGTCACACAGGCCGAAGAACAGCAGACGGGAAAACGATACCGGAATTGAATAAAAAATATAAATTATTGAAAAAAGGAATGAGAATAGGCGAACAGGGCGCGGGACGGCTTGAATAAAAAAATGGTATCTGCTATACTGAACGCAGAACGAATGGAGGTGCCTTTTTATGCAATATGTACCTTTTAACGACCTGGGTTTTGATGTTTCCCGTCTGGGCTTCGGCACGATGCGCCTGCCCACCATGCAGCAGGAAGATAAGACTGTGATCGACCGCGCGGAGGCGATCCGCATGATCCGCCACGCGATCGACAGCGGTGTGAACTATGTGGATACCGCTTATATGTATCATAACGGCGAGAGCGAGATCGTGACCGGTCTGGCGCTGAAGGACGGCTATCGCGAGAAGGTGGCGCTGACCACCAAGATGCCGCCGTGGTTTGTGAACGAGAAGGGCGATCTGGACCGTCTGCTGGACGAACAGCTGAAGAAGCTGGATGTGCCTTATCTGGATTTCTACATCCTGCACGCCATGAACAGCGGCAGCTTTGACAAGATGCAGGCCTGCGACTATAAGGAATTCCTGAGCCGCGCCAAGAAGGACGGCCGTATCCGTCACGCCGGTTTCAGTTTCCATGACAATAACGAGACCTTCCACCGCATTCTGGATGACTGGGATGAGTGGGAGATGGCGCAGATCCAGTTCAACTATCTGGATGCCGACAAGCAGGCGACCGAGGAAGGCCTGCACTATGCCGGTAAGCGCGGCGTGGGCATCGTGATCATGGAGCCCCTGCGCGGCGGCAGCCTGGCCAAGGCTCCCGGCAAGATCGGAGAAATGATGGCAGCCAATGAGCGCAAGCTGAGCCCCGTGGAATGGAGCTTCCGCTATATCGCGGACTTCCCTGAGGTGAAGACCATCCTGAGCGGCATGAGCAACATGGCGCAGGTGGAGGATAACCTGAAGATCTTCGATCATCTGACCGTGGGCGGCATGACTGACGCGGACAAGAAGTTTATTGAAGAAGTGAAGCAGGCCTATCTGGCCCGTATGCCCATCGGCTGCACCGGCTGCCGTTACTGCATGCCCTGCCCCAACGGCGTGGCGATCCCCAATGTGTTCAGCAACTACAATGAAGGCAATATGCTGGACAATGTGGAAGGTATGAAGCGCCGCTACGCCGAAATGATCAAGGAAGGCACCGATGGTTCCAAGTGCCTGGAGTGCGGCGCGTGCGAGAGCATCTGCCCGCAGCAGCTGCCCATCATCGATTGGCTGAAGAGAGTGGACAACGAACTGAAATAAGGATCAGGCGGCGCGAAAAAACAGGAAAACGCGCGCCGGGGTCGAAAAGAATATATGGATCTTTCGCCGGTATTCCGATGGGGATACCGGTGTTTTTTACGAGGTGGAATTGTGAAGCTGTTTGGTGTGATCTCTGTATACGGATTGCTGATCGTGTGTGCTATGGCGCTGGGCGTCGTGCTGGTGCATTTTGAGGAAAAACGCAAGGGCATGCCCAAGGACACGGCGCTGGATATCGCGCTGTGGGTGATCCCGGCGGCCATTATCGGCGCGCGGCTGTATTATGTTGCCTTTGAATGGGAACAGTACCGGAATAACCTGATAAGCATCCTGTATGTGTGGAACGGCGGCCTCGCGATCTACGGCGGCGTGATCGGCGGTGTGATCGGCGGGTTGCTGCTGTGCAAGGTGAAAAAGCTTTCCTTCCTGAAGGTGGCGGACATGGTGGCCCCTGTGCTGATCCTGGGCCAGGCGATCGGCCGGTGGGGGAATTTCGCGAATCAGGAGGCCTTCGGCACGCTGATCACGGATCCGGCGTGGCAATGGTTCCCGGCCGGGGTGTTCGTGCAGGGCGAATGGCACATGGCGACATTCTTCTATGAATCGATGTGGGATCTGCTGGGGTTCATTCTGCTGTATTTCGGGCTGAGAAAGCGCGCGACGAAGGACGGCGATGTGTTCGCGGGCTACTTTATCTGGTACGGGATCGGCCGCAGCGTGATCGAGGGCTTCCGGACCGACAGCCTGTATGTGCCGGGGACAGGGATCCGCGTATCACAGGTGCTGAGCATTGTGCTGGTGCTGGGCGGGATCCTCTATTTTGTGTTCCGCCACGGGATCTGCCCGAGGCTGAAGCATGAAGCGAAGAAGTGAGGAAAAAAGATGGATCGCTGGAAGATATATCGGCTGGCGCTGAAGCTGATGCCGGTCAGACGGGAAAAAGCGGACCGGGAAATGCCGGAAAGCGTGAAAAAGGTGCTGCGGGCAAACCGGGTGATGGGCGCTTCGCTGGCTGAGTTTGACGGGCAGGGCGTGGAGGATCTGTATTGCTATGGCCGCGCGCGGAAGAATACGCCGGTGACACGGGAGACCCGCTTCAGGACGGCTTCGGTGAGCAAGCATATCACCGCGCTGTGCTGCATGAAGCTGTATGAGCAGGGAAGGCTGGACCTTGAGATGGATATCTCGGACGCGCTGGGCTTTACCGTGCGGCATCCCGCCGCGCCGGAGACGCCCATTACGCTGAAGATGCTGCTTTCGCACACCGCCGGGATCCGGGACGGGGAAACGTATAACCGGCTGCTGGGCACCGACGCCGATCTGGAAAAGGTGCTGCAGGGGGACAGCTTCACGGAGCATCTGCCGGGTGAAAAATGGGAATACAGCAATCTGGGCGCGGGGATCGTGGGCTGCGTGCTGGAGGGCGTGAACGGAATGAATTTTGACTCCCTGATGCGGGAAACGGTGTTTGAACCGCTGGGGGTGACGGCCAGCTTTTATCCGCAGCGGCTGGGAGAACCGCTAGCGGACGCGTGGCGCGTGCTGCCGCGGGCGAAGACACCGGGCTATAACGCGGAGGAGCGCCTGACGCGGCCCCTGCCCAGGGACTGCGCGGATGTGCGGCACAACTGGGCGTTGGCGCACGGCAATCTGTGCATCACCGCGCGGGAACTGGCCCTGCTTGGGCACGCGCTGATGCGGCCCGGCTACTTAAAGGAAAGCACGCTGGAAATGATGCGGACGGTGATCGCGCCCTTCGGGGCGAGAGCGCGCAATCTGTCGGAGGGGATCGGCACCTTTGTGCTGAAGGATCCCGGCATCGCCCGCAATGTGATCTACGGTCATCAGGGGCTGGCGTACGGCGCGGTGAACGGGCTGTTCTATGATCCCCGGACGCAGCGCGGATTCGCGGTATTGACCACCGGCTGCAGCGAGGCCCGAAACGGCGTGCTGACGGATATGAACGCGGAACTGATCCGGCTGCTGATCGGATAAGGCCGGAAAGAGGAAACGGTATGATGGAAGTGATCGATCAGGTGCGCAGGAAGGGCGGATGCGCGACGGTGGTGTTTGAAAGCGGGCAGAGCATGCGCGTGCCGCATGCCCTGTATATGCTGAACAAGCTGCGGCCCGGACAGGCGATCGACCCGGATAAGTATGAAAAATGGCGCGCGGGCGTGGAGTTTCAGCTGGCGCTGGAGCGGGCCGTGGCCTATATCCAGAACGTGGAACGGGCGAGCGGACAGGTGAAAAGCACGCTGAAGCGGAACGGCTATCACGACGATGTGATCGACAAGGTGCTGCTGACACTGCAGGAAAACCGGTATGTGAGCGATACACGTTTTGCCGGGCTGTGGGTGGACGCGCGCGCGAATAAGCTGGGACGGAACCGGATCCGGCAGGAACTGCGCATGAAGGGCGTGGATGAAGAGACCACGCGCCGCGCGCTGGAGGCCTTTACCGAGGATGATGAGCTGGAGATGGCCGTGATACAGGCAAAGAAGCTGCAGCGCCGCTATGATGATGAAAAGAAGCTGCTGAACGCCATGATCCGCAAGGGATACAGCTTTTCAGTGGCGAAAAGAGCGCTGAAAATGGCCGGGGAAGAGATCGATATCGATGAGGATGACTGACCGCCTCCTGCCGTGAAAACGGAATGAACGGCAGAAATAAAGATATGAAAACGCCGTCTGTACGAACGGGTACAGACGGCGTTTTGTATGGATCTGTAAAAAACTCAGCGGAGGTTGCTTTCGTCGATCTCGCCGGCTTTCTTCAGCGCGATCTTGGTGATGATGGGGCCGACAAGCTCGAAAATGAGGGTGCCGGTCAGCACGATGGTATTGATGCTGATGCCGATATCACCGTAGGTCTCGGCAGGGAAGCGGGTCATGACCATGTTTGCCATACCGATGGCCACACCGGCCTGCGGCAGCAGGGTGAGACCCAGATATTTTTTGATGTTGCTGTCGCTGTGGGTGATGACGGCGCCGGCGAGCGTGCCGCTCCACTTACCCAGAGAACGCAGCAGGATGTAGGAGATGCCGATGAGACCGACCTGCGGGAGGATGGTGATATCCAGCTCCGCGCCGGAAAGCACGAAGAACAGCAGGAAGACAGGGGGCGTGAAGCGCTCGCTCTGCTCGATCAGCGTGCGGCGGTGATCCTCATCCACCAGATTGACCATGATGGCGCCGATCATCATACATACCAGCAGGGAGGAGAGACCCAGCATATCGCACAGGCCGACACCGGCGAGTACAGCAGCGATGGACAGACCCAGCTCATTGCCGCGGGAATGGAAGTAGCGGCACAG
Source organism: uncultured Clostridia bacterium (assembly GCA_937907055.1). Lineage (GTDB taxonomy): Bacteria > Bacillota > Clostridia > Christensenellales > Aristaeellaceae > ZC3RG03. The sequence continues at coordinate 19,399 of CALCTW010000120.1, forward strand.
GAGGGAGAGCACAAGACCCAGCACAGCGCCCAGACCCAGAGAACCCACGATCTCGATGAGGGGGGAGAGGAGCATGGACTGGACGGTGACCTCACCGCCGAGCAGACCGCTGGCGATGCTGGCGGAGATGGAGAAGATCATGAGACCCAGCGCGTCATCCATGGCGACGACGGGAAGGAGCATTTCGGTGACAGGGCCGTGCGCCTTATACTGCTTGACCACCATGAGCGTGGCGGCAGGGGCCGTGGCCAGCGCGATGGCGCCCAGCAGGATGGAGAAGGGCACATTGCCGCCGGTGATGATGATGAGACCGATATCAACGATCGCGGCTGTGGCGACACCCTGCGCGATGGTGATGATGAGCGGGCCTTTGCCGATCTTCTTCAGGTGATCGAGCTTGAACTCCGCGCCGATCGAATAGGCGATGAAGCCCAGCGCGGCCTGCGAAATGATGTTCATGGATTCGGTCTGCTCTTTGGTGATCATACCGCTGACGCAGGGACCGATGATGAGGCCGGCGATCAGGAAGGCTGTCACATTGGGCAGCTTGACAAGGCGCGCGCCGCGGCTGATGATCAGACCGGCGACCATGGCGATGGCAATGATGAGGAGCATGTTCATGAGTGATGATTCCTCCGTTGACAGTCAAAAGAAGCGAAAAAATAAGAGCTTGCGGACAAGCAAGCCCTATTATAGACAATTTTCTTGTTTTTTCAAGGGTTTCGGGGCGAAAAATACGGGGAAAACAGGGCCTTTTTGAAGGGAAAAACAAGGTTGTCCCGACACCTTTATGAAATGGGAAAAATGCGGCCTGAAACGCTATGAAGCCTGATCGGGATCAGAGCCCCTTCGCGGCGTCGCTGCGCACATCCACGCCGCGCAGCGGGATGAGCATGGTGGCGGAGCGGTCATTCAGACGGGAGGAAAGACGCTCGTTATAGCGCGCGCGCATGTCCTCCGCGGAGAGGTTGGTGGTGATGACGGTGCATTTTCCGGCGGACATGCGGCTGTTGATCAGGTGATAGATGTGTTCGATGGTCACGTTCTGCATCAGCGGCTCAGTGCCCAGATCATCGATCAGCAGGAGCGGCGTATCGAAGTAAACGGCGCTGTCCGCGTCGGTATTGCCAAAGTAGGCGTTTTTGAGATTTTCCAGCAGCTCGAACGCGGAGACGGCAATGTTTTCGATATTGCGGTCGGCGGCTTCATTGCGGATGCAATTGAGCAGATAGGTCTTGCCAAGACCGCTGCTGCCGGTGATGAGCAGCGTCTTGCGCGCGGGATCGGGCAGGGAGGCCGCGTATTTTTTGCAGCGGTCGCGGACGACCTCCATGAATTCGCGCTGATCCATGCCCATTTCGGGGATGAATTCCTCCGGGAATACGGAAAGATCGAAGGCGGCAAAGGTCTGCCTCGCGGAAATGCTCTCGCTGCCGGCGGAGACCTGCTCGGCGTAGGCCTTTCTGAAGCAGTCGCACAGCACATTGTTGTTTTCGCCGGTCAGGCCGGTATCCCGGCAACGCTCGCAGCGGCAGATGGGCTGGAGGTAATCCTCCGGATAGCCGTTATCGACAAGCTCCTGACGGATGCGGGCGTTATACTGCAGCATCATGGCCTCCGGATCCTGCGGGACCGCGCGGAACAGGGATGCGGCGGCGTTCAGCACCATTTTGTGGCGTTCATCGAGCAGTTTCGCGATGGACGGATGCTTTTCACGGATGAAAGCCAGACGGCGGTCCTCCTCGGCGGCGTTGGCGGCGCGGAGGGCGGCATATTCCCGGAAAAGGCGGTCTGTGATCTGTTTATTCATCATCGTTCAGGATCTCCTGCATGCGGCGTTTTTCAAGATCGGTCATTTCTTTGCTGGTATATTCGCGCTGGGTGTAGTTCTGGGCGTTCAGGACGCGGGCAGGCTTCGCGGCGGAAGTTTGCGCCGGACGCTGCGCGCCGCGGGCGGAGGCCTGACTGACATCGGTGATCCCGGCCTCGTGCCAGGCCCGGAGCACGGCATCCAGATAGGACACCTTGTGCGACTGCGCCTGACGGGACTGCTCCGCCGCCAGGGTAAGCAGGGCGTTATCATAGCCGTAGGAGACCCACTTGCGGTAGAGCTCACGATCCTTCTCCGTGGGAGAGGAGCCGTAATCCATGACGGCAAACAGATTTTTCAGCGCGCTGTTGATATGGTGATATTCATCAAGATAGGCCTTTACCTGCGTTTCGCCGGTGAAGCCGTGCTTGTCATGCCAGCTTTCCAGCAGATCCTCGCACTTTTCCACGCGGGCGGAGCGTGCCTGACGGCATTCATTGGCGGCCAGCATGATGACGGGATGCGGATAGAAGGTGAGCCATTTATCATAGATGGGCAGGAAAGCGGTTGGGGTGATATTGACACCGAGGACATCGATGACCTCGCGTACCTCCGCGCGCTTTTGCTTTTCGGTGCGAAGACGGGAGGAAAGCTCCGCCTCGGAGACAGCGCTCCCGGTGTGGAGGCGCTCCAGAATGGAATCAAGATAGGCAAAGGAGGGATCGCCGCGCGTCATTTCCGCGCAGGCGGCCAGAATGGCTTCATGGCTGAACTTCCATTCGTGCGTCCATTTGGTGTAAAGCTTCATTTCATCCATGGAGGCTTCGCGGCGCTTGCCGAGGTGGCGCAGAAGCTTCTTGCTGCCGTCCCGGACGACAGTGTCCTGACGGAAGAAGGCATCGGCCTCTTCGGCATTGGTGATCTTATCCTCGCACATACGGGTGACGAGCGGCTCAGCCTGCTTGAAGCCGAAATGGATGCCGCGCGTGGCGATGAGGTGGTTGATCAGCATCAGCACCACTTCGGAGGGCAGCCCCAGATCCGCCACCCATTCATAGGCATGGGCGACTTCTTCGGAAGTGATCTTGCGGCGGGAGCCGAAGATGGAATAAACGCTTTCGGCAAACTCCACATAGGCTTCATCGGCCTGGGGGAGCGGCTCTGCGGAAAGGCGGCGCTCCGTGATGGAGTAAAAAATATATTGGGGAGGCTCGTTTTTGGTCTGCGTGACCAGACCGCGGCGTTCCCAGTAGCGGAAGGCGGAGAGCACGGCGGCTTCCTCCATGCCCAGCTCCGCGGCCATCTGGGCGACGGTAAGATCCTCCCTGGGATGCTGGCAGCAGAAAAGGCCGTACAGGTAAACGCGCACCTGATCCCCTTTCGCGGCGGGGAGATAATCGGTGATGAAGGCGTTTTCAAGGGGCAAAAAGCCGTATTGATCAAAATGCTTGTCTTTGGTGAACATAAAACCTCATCTGGAAAAGCGTGATGGGAAAAATCAGGCTTCGGGGGATCCGTCCGCTTTCGCGGCGAGGGCCTCCGCCTTTTGTTTTTTGCTGATCTGACGATACCACAGGATGCACAGCACGGTGATGACACCGGTGATGGCATAGGTGATGATGGCGGCGGTATAATTTTCGGACGCGGTGAGATGACCGGTGATGGTGCTGGAAATGATGCTGGGGATGCGCGCCACGAGCGTGATGAGCAGGAAGGTGCGCAGCTTCATGGGGGTGACCCCGATGAAATAGGTGAGCACATCCTTGGGAGAGCCCGGGATCAGGAACAGGACGAAGGTAAGCAGGTTGAGGCGTTTGCTGTCCTTTAAGAAGGAGATGGAATCGATCTTTTCCTGACTGAAGAACAACAGAATGAACTTCATGCCGAAGCGCTTGACCAGCAGGAAGATGATGCTGCTGGCGACGGCAAAGCCGATCATGCACCACACGGAGCCCCAGACCCAGCCGAAGGCATAGCCGGCAGCCAGCTCGAACGGCTCCCCGGGGATGATGGCCACGACCACCTGCAGGCAGCTGACGCCGATCATGGCCAGCGGGCCCAGGATGCCGCTGCCGTCCACCCAGGCGCGGAATTCGTCTTTTTTGGAGAAGGTCTCGACGAGGCGGCGGCCGACCGTGAGCATGATGAGCACGAACAGGCCGATCATGACGATGACGGAGACGATACCGATGATCCTTCGCTGCAGCAGCTGTTTTTCTTCCGGGGTGCGCGGCGCGCGTTCGGAAGGCGTTTTGTTTTTCTTTACGGGCATGGATGCTCCTTTATCGCGGCGGGGCCGCGGATGAGATCATATTGCACATTTCATTATACCATTGACGGGGCTTGTTTTCAATCGCAAGACTTGGGACAGGAAGCCGGGACGCACCCCTATATAGAGCAGGAGCGGAGGCGGAAGGGACGGTGGGCTTTTCGCGAAACGGCAGGAGGGGATCATATTTTTGGTCCATGAAGAAAGGATGTCTGTATTGACAAAACCCTATAGAAAGGATACAATGAACATGATGATTATGAATGCCGTGTATGGATGGAAATCTGTGTATTTCTGATGTAATTCGCGCCTGTGACGGCGTGTAATAAACCCCATCCCAAACAAGGAGGAAACAACCATGAAAAAGATCCTTTCCCTGATCCTTGCCCTGTGCATGCTGCTGAGCGTGACCGCGCTGGCGGATACCAAGGCGACTGTCGAAGGCGCTGCCGACCTGACCCATGAAGAACTGGTCGCGCTGGCGCAGGCCGAGACCGGCACCTTCATCTGCTGGGGCAACACCAGCCGTATCTCCACCGCCGCGGAGAATTTCGCCGCGCTGTACGGCATCACTGTTGAGAGCAGCAACCTGAAGGACCAGGAGATCTACACCAAGCTGGAAAGCGAAAGCGCCGACATGGTGCTGATCCAGGACAGCGCTTCTCTGACCTATGCCATCGAAGACGGCATCGTGCTGAACTATGTGCCCGCTTCCGTGAAGGATGCGCTGGCTGAAGATGAACTGGTTCCCCTCGTGCACCAGTACATCAACAAGCTCTTCATCTACAACAACCTCGGCGAATCCGTTCCCGCCATCAAGAACGTGTGGGAACTGACCGAGGAATCCATGAAGGGTCAGATCATCTTCAAGAACCCCGAGAGCGAGACCGTCAACATGAACTTCCTGGTCATGCTGACCAACGATGAATGGTCCGCCAAGCTGGCCGAAGCCTACAAGGCTTACTACGGCACCGAGATCGAGCTGGGCAGCTACAAGAATGCCGGTTACAAGTGGATCGCCGAATTCCTGCCCAACTGCACCTTCCTCAAGAGCGACACCACCATCGCCGAAGAAGTTTCTCAGGAAACTGCCGCCGGCAAGATCGGTCTGTTCGTTCTGAGCAAGCTGCGCTCCTCTTCCGTTCTCACCGACAACCTGACCGTTGCCGCCTATGACGCTGTCGCGAACGGCTACGCTGTGGATCCCTTCGCCGGCTTCATGTACTGCATGTACGCGCAGATCCCCGCCAAGGCCAACCGTCCCTACACCGCCATGCTGTTCATCGAATACCTGATGGGCACTGAAGGCTTCGCGCCCTGGGGTAAGAGCATCGGTTCCTATTCTCCCAACGGTGAAGTGGCTGTGAACGAAGGCGACCTGGATGTCGCGACCTGGAAGGATTGCCTGGTCATCGAAGATCCCGAATGGATCATCGACAACTTCGAAGCTGTCAACGACTTCGTGATCAAGTATCTGCAGTAATAAAAGTATTAAGATCATGACCTGAATGCGGGCGGAGCGGATGGACCGCTCCGCCCGTTCTTTAAGAATGAACCGGGAAGAACCTTGTGTGTCTTCCTGAATCAGAAGAAACCGGAACCCAAAGGAGTTATCATCCATGTCCACGATACAGAGCCATCAAGGCAGTGCGCTGCAGCGTACGGGCGGCCGGGTGAAGACCTGGTTCTCCAAACCGGCCAATATCATCCTGCTGGTCTTTCTGGTGCTGCTTGTTCTGCTTACGCTGTACCCGCTGCTGTCCCTGATGCTGGAAACGGTGACCGTGCACGGCAGCCGTGAGGCGCGCGCGGTGAGGTCACTCGGCTTATCAGCAGGGGATCTGACGACATATTCCTTCAGCAAGCTGCTGTTCACGCTGGATGACGGCGGCGCTGCCGGCATCGTCAACAGCTACAGCTGGATCCAGTTTTATCAGCCTTTCCTGAACACCCTGTGGGTGTCTATCGGGGCCTCCTTCATCGCCATTCTGTTCGGCGGTATCGTGGCCTTCCTGGTGACTCGTACGAATATCCGGATGAAGAAATTCATTTCCGGCGTGTTCGTTCTGCCCTACATGATGCCCGCGTGGACGCTGGCGACATTCTGGGTCACCTTCTTTAAGAACGTCAATATCGGCGCCGGTACATCAAACGGCATCATGGCCTCGGTCTTCGGGGTGAATATGCCGGAGTGGTTCGTATACGGACCGTTCCCGATCGCGCTGGTGCTGGGTCTGCATTACGCGCCGTTCGCTTATATCCTCATCGGCGGTATCCTGCGCAACATGGACGCCAACCTTGAAGAGGCCGCGACCATCCTGAAGACCCGCCGCGCGCGCGTGATCTGGAAGATCACCCTGCCCATCGTGAAGCCGGCCATGCTCTCCACGCTGCTGCTCGTTTTCGCCAGCAGTATGAGCGCTTACTCTGTGCCTGTCTTCCTGGGGAACCCGGTGCGCTATTACACCCTGTCCACCAAGATGAAGAGCCTGATGGACACCTATCCCGGTCAGGGCTACATCATCGCGGCGCTGATGATCATCATCGGTGTGACGATCCTGCTGCTCAACCAGAAGGTGACCAACAGCCGCAAGCAGTTTACCACCGTGACCGGTAAGAGCGGTCAGATCTCCAAGCTGGATCTGAAGGTGTGGAGGACGATCCTGGCGATCATTCTGGTGGTCGTGCTGCTGATGGTGGCCATCGTGCCGCTGATCACCTTCGCCATGGAGTCTGTCATCGTGAAGGCGGGCGATTACAGCCTGAGCAATATGACGCTGGACTTCTGGATCGGTACCAATCTGGATTATCTGGATCAGGGTGACTCCACCGGCATCCTGCTGTCTCCCAAGGTGCTGAAGGCGCTGGGCTACAGTGTGCTGCTGGCCGTGACCTGCTCGCTGGTGGCCGGTACCTGCGGTATTCTGGTGGGCTACGGCGTGGCCAAGCGCAAGGGCAGCCGCCTGAGCAACTGGGTGAACAGCCTGAGCTTCTTCCCCTACCTGATGCCTTCTCTGGCCTTCGGTGCCATCTATCTGGCCATGGCGGCCAAGATCGAATGGCTGAACGGCTTCCTGCTGCTGGCGCTGATCGGCAGTGTGAAGTATCTGCCGTTTGCCTCCCGCAGCGGCGTGAACGCCATGCTGCAGCTTTCCGGCGAGATCGAAGAGGCGGCTGTGATCACGGGCATGTCCTGG
>CALCTW010000121.1 GCA_937907055.1 uncultured Clostridia bacterium
TGCCCTCGCCGTAGCCGATGACGGGCATATCATAGGGAACGGCCAGCAGAGCACCGTCCGTCATGGGGACAGTGACGGCCAGATCCAGACGGCGGATGGACCAGGGATCGCCCCAGTGCGTCCAGTCATCCGGCTCCTCACGCTGACGATCATCCACGATGAGCTGCTTGAACAGGCCGTAGCGATAGCGCAGACCATAGCCCATGAGGGGGATGGCGTGGGTGGCGGCGCTGTCCAGGAAGCAGGCAGCCAGACGGCCCAGACCGCCGTTGCCAAGAGAGGCGTCCTCAACATCCTCCATGAGGCACAGATCCACACCCTTTTCGAGGAAGACCTTCTTGGTCTCCTCCAGAATGCCAAGGGAATAAAGGTTGTTGTAGACCATGCGGCCGATGAGGAACTCCGCGCTCATGTAGATGGCGCAGCGCTCCTGCTGCTGCTTTTCCTGATCGGCAATCCAACGGGGCGTGATCTCCTCCATCACGGCATGGGAAAGAGCGTCATGCAGCTGATAGGCGGATGCCTTCTGCAGGGGCAGGTGCCAGCGGGTGAGGCACAGGGTTTCAGCACGGTTATATAACTTCTGAGGTTCGATCATGCTCGTTCACATCCTTCCAGTAAAGTGCGCAGCTCGGGCGCGTTTTCTTCCAGCGCGGTCATCTGTTCAGCGGTCATACGCCACTGCCAGTTGCCGCCGAGAATACCGGGGTAATTCATACGGGCTTCGGTGCCCAAATCCAGCAGATCCTGCGCGGGGACCATGGCAAGATCCGGCTTGGAGGCCATGGCTGTGCGGATGAACATGGAGACGGCTTCTTCGTCTTCAAACTCACCCATCACGGCGTGCGCGGCTTCTTTTTCTTCCTCTGTGGCTTTTGTCCAGAAGCCGCGGGTGGTGTCGTTATCGTGCGTGCCGGTGTAAACAACGGCATTCTCGGTGTAATAAGCCGGGAGATGCTGATTGGTATCGCCGCCGGAGAAGGCGAACTGCAGCACCTTCATGCCGGGGAAGCCGCACCAATCCAGCAGTTCACGCACACGGGGGCCGACCTCGCCCAGATCCTCCGCGATGATATCGAGCTGAGGCAGACGGGCGCGGACCTGACGGAAGAGGCTCTTGCCCGGGGAGCGGACCCACTTGCCCTTGCGGGCGTTGGGCGCGCCGAAGGGAATGGAATAATAATTGGCAAAGCCGATGAAATGATCGATGCGGAGCAGATCATAGCGCGCGGCCGCGCCCTGAAGACGCTCGATCCACCAATCGAACTTGGTGGACTGCATGTGCTGCCAGTTGTAAAGGGGATTGCCCCAGAGCTGGCCGTCGGCAGAGAAATAATCCGGCGGAACGCCCGCGACGCGAAGCGGATGCTCATCCTCATCGAACTGGAAGCATTCCGGATGCGTCCAGGCATCGGCGCTGTCCTCCGCCACATAGATGGGGATATCGCCGAACAAGCTGATGCCGTGGCTGTTGGCATACTCACGGAGGGCGCGCCACTGCATATCGAACAGATACTGCAGGAAGCACTGATAGTCGATCTCATCCTTCAGGCGCTGGGTGTAGGCGCGCACCGCGCTCTTCTTGCGAAGGCGGATGTTATCCGGCCAGGTCATCCAGGAACGAAGTTCAAACTCCGTCTTGAGGGCAGCGTACAGGGCATAATCCTGCAGCCAGGGGGTGCGCCTGACATGATCCTTGACCTGACGGGAGACCTTTTCAAAGCCGTAGGCGAAGGCCGCGCGGAGCGCCTTGTCCTTGGCGGCCTTGACAGGCTCAAAATCACAGACCGAGGAGGACGGAAGAACGGGAATGTCCTTCGCATCCATGAGGCCCTGATCCACAAGCGTGGGGAGATCGATGAGCATGGGGTTGCCGGCGAAGGTGGAGCCGCTCTGATACGGGGACTCACCATAGCCGACAGGACCGATGGGCAGCACCTGCCACACCTTCATGCCCGCGGAAACAAGATAATCCACAAAACGATAGGCTTCCTTACCGAGGGTGCCAATGCCGCCTTCGGACGGAAGAGACGTAATGTGGCACAAAACGCCGCTTCTGCGCATCAAAAACCATCCTTTCCGGCGCATCGCGGTAAAAAGACCGCGAAAGCGCATACAGATACAAAGTGTAGTATAGCACAAAACACATTTTCACGCAATGAAAAACGGCGATGGGAAAGCACGGACGGAACGCGCCAAAACAAGCGCGAAAAACCCCTGCAGCCCTTGAAGAAAAAGGGGGTTCGTGGTAGAATAGGGTGAAAATTTATGCAGCGGAGGACACGCGGGCGACCGCGGGCATTGAGACGCATGTTTTTGACGAATGACTGGCAGGATTTTGAGGTGCTGGACACCGGGGACGGCGAAAAGCTGGAGCGCTGGGGAGATTATATTCTGGCCCGGCCCGATCCGCAGGTGATATGGCCCAAGAAGGATCCCAAACTGTGGCAGCAGGCGCACGCGCACTACACGCGCAGCGAGCGCGGCGGCGGCAGCTGGGAGATGAAACGGGCGCTGCCCGAAAAATGGACGATCGGCTACAAGGAACTGAAATTCTATGTGCGGCCGACCGGATTCAAGCACACGGGGCTGTTTCCCGAACAGGCCGCGAACTGGGATACCATGGCGGCCCTGATCCGCAAGCGCGGCAGCGCGAAGGTGCTGAACCTGTTTGCCTATACCGGCGGCGCGACTGTGGCCTGCGCCGCGGCCGGCGCGCATGTGACCCATGTGGACGCCGCGAAGGGCATGGTGCAGTGGGCCAAGGAGAACAGACAGCTGACCGGATGCGCCGAAACGAACTGCCGGTTCATCGTATAGGACGCGATCGCCTTTGTGAAAAGAGAGATCCGCCGCGGAAACACCTATGACGGCATTGTGATGGACCCGCCCAGCTACGGGCGCGGCCCGACCGGCGAGGTGTGGAAGCTGGAAAACGAGCTGTACGGGCTGGTGAGCACCTGTGCCGAGGTGCTGAGCGAGGATCCGCTTTTCTTCTTCATTAACAGCTATACCACCGGATTTCAGCCTGCTGTGCTGAGCAACCTGCTGGAGAGATGCGTGCAGAGCAAGTTCGGCGGCGTGATCGACAGCGAGGAGCTGGTGCTGCCTGTGCGCAGCGGCGGCGTGCTGCCCTGCGGCGCGACCGGACGGTGGATCAATAACAATAAATAAGGGAGGGCGCAAGATGGAAACGCCTGTTGTACTTTTTGAAGATAATCATGTGATCGTGGCGATCAAGCCCTGCAATATGCTGACCCAAAGCGACGCGACCTCCGACAGTGATCTGCTGGGCTGGCTGAAGCAGTATGTGAAGGAAAAATACGAGAAGCCCGGCGAGGTGTATCTGGGCCTTGTGCACCGCATGGACCGCCCTGTGGGCGGACTGCTGGTATTCGCGAGGACCAGCAAGGCGGCGAGCCGCCTGAGCGAGCAGGTGCGCGTGCATGAACTGAACCGTCAGTATGTGTGCGTGGTGGAGGGTGAGACCCCCGACCGCTTTACGCTGAAGGATTACCTGCTGAAGGATGAAAAGACCAATATGGTGCGCGTGATCCCGGACTACCTGAAGGCGCAGGGCAAGGAGGCCGTGCTGCACGGACGCACGATCGCCCGCAGGGGCGGCCTGAGCCTTGTGGCCATCCAGCTGGAGACCGGCCGTGCCCATCAGATCCGCGTGCAGATGCAGCATGCCGGTCATCCCCTGTGGGGCGATAACCGCTACGGCAACGGCAAGAAGGGCGAGCAGATCGCTCTGTGGGGCATGCGGCTGAGCTTCACCCACCCCACGACCAAGGAACAGATGCTGTTTGTGGCGCCTGTGCCCGAAACCAAGCCCTGGCTGCAGTTTGAAAAGGAACTGAAGGGTCTGGAAAATGTGTGGCCCCAGATCAAGCCTGTGGTGACGGTGACCGAATAAGGAGACACCGTTTCACGGCAGGATGACGCGATGAAAAAAGACCCCCGGAGAAGCGCTTTCCCCGGGGGATTTCAAAAAGAGGCTGAAGAACAATGGCCTCTCCCCTGCCCGGAAAACGGACAGGGAAACGAACAGAAGCGAAAAACAGGAGCATGGAATGGAAAACAAGAAATTTTCATTTGAGGTGATCAAGACCTGCAAGCAGAGCGGCGCGCGCCTGGGCGTGGTGCATACGCCGCACGGCGACATTCCCACCCCCATTTATATGCCGGTGGGCACGCAGGCGTGCGTAAAAGCCATGACCCCCCGTGAGATGGAGGAAGTGGGCGCGAAGATCATTCTGAACAACACCTATCACCTGCATCTGCGTCCGGGCGAGGGGCTGATCGAGCGGATGGGCGGCACACACAAGTTTCAGAGCTGGAACAAGCCCATCCTGACGGACAGCGGCGGATTTCAGGTGTTCAGCCTGGCCAGTTTGCGCAAGATCACCGAAGAGGGCGTGAGCTTCCGCAGCCATTTGGACGGCAGCAAAAAGTTTATCAGCCCCGAAGTGAGCATGGACATCCAGCAGAAGCTGGGCAGCGACATCGCGATGGCCTTTGACGTGTGCACCGCCTACCCCTGCGACCACCGCACCGCCAAAGACGCGATGGACCGCACGCACCGCTGGGCCAAGCGCTGCAAGGACTACCACACCCGTGAGGATCAGGCGCTGTTCGGCATCGTGCAGGGCGCGTTCTTTGATGACCTGCGCATCGAGAGCGCCAAGACGCTGGCGGACATGGATTTCCCCGGCTACGGCATCGGCGGCCTGAGCGTGGGCGAGCCCAAGCCCATCATGTATGACATGCTGGAGAAGATTGAGCCCTTCATGCCGGTGAACAAGCCCCGTTACCTGATGGGCGTGGGCACGCCGGACTGTTTTGTGGAGGGCGTGCTGCGCGGCGTGGACATGTTTGACTGCGTGCTGGCGACCCGTATCGCCAGAAACGGCACGGTGTTCACCAGACACGGCCGTCTGGTGATCCGCAACGCGGAATACGCTGAGGACGACCGTCCGCTGGAGGAGGGCTGCGACTGCTATGCCTGCCGCAACTTCAGCCGCGGCTATATCCGCCACCTGTTCAAGGCCGGTGAGATCACCGCGGGCCGTCTGGCCTCCATCCACAACCTGCGCTTCCTGATCCGCATGATGGAAGAGATCCGCGAGGCGATCATGGAGGACCGTTTCCTGGACTACCGCAAGGAATTCTACGAGCGCTACGATATGACAAGGAACTTCTGATAAGGAGGCCGCGTATATGATCAAGATCGGCTGCAGAGCCCATGACTTTGACTATCATGACCCGGAAAGCCTGCTGGGCGCGGTGAAGAAGGCCGGCTATGAAGCCGTGCAGCTGGCCTGCCCCAAGAGCTTCGGCTGGGCCTATCCGCTGGACGAAGCGCAGGCAGAGGCGATCAACCTGGCGAGCGAAAAGCACGGCGTTGAGATCACCGTGCTGGGCTGCTATGTGGATATGGCGGTGCGCGATAAGGAAAAGCGCGAGGAAGCCATCAAAAAGTACATCAACGGCCTGAAGACCGGCAAGGCCCTGAACGTGCGCTGCGTGGGCACCGAGACCGTGAACTTCCACGGCCCGATGGCGGAGCGAAGAGAGATGTTTGATATTCTTGTGGACGCGGTGAAGCGCGCCGCCGAAGAAGCCGAAAAGCTGGGCGTGAATATGGGCATCGAGCCGGTATTTGACCACACCCTGTGGACCCCGGAAATGGCGCTGGAACTGAAGGAAAAGGTGGGCAGCGACCGGATCAAGTGGATCTGGGACGCGATCAACCTGCTGGACCCGAACGACCCCGAAGAAAACGCGGTGAAGCAGAAGAAGACCGCGGAGCTGCTGGGCAAAGACATCGTGGCCATGCACATCAAGGACGCGCGGTATAAGGACACGAAGGTAAAGAACGAGTGCCCGCTCTTTGAAGGCGAGTATGACTGGCGATTCCCCTTCGAATGGGCCGCGCGGCAGAAGGACATGGTGCTGCTGCGTGAACAGGCCATTGAGGACAGGAGCGCGGCGGAGATCGCCGGAATGAAAAAGCTGCTGGGGATGGACTGACAAAGCCCACGGCTGAAATAAAAAGTGAAAACAAAAAACGCGCGGAAGCGAGACACAAAATGTGTGAAGCCTCTGCGCGTTTTGATGTGCAAAGAATAAGCGGAATGACTGACCGGCAGGTGTTTGATACGGATATGAACAGATGAGGGACGAAACGGGGATCAGTCCTTGCCCTCGCTGATGAGACGGTTGATCTCGTTCATGAAGGTGGGGATATCGGTGAACTGACGGTAGACGGAGGCGAAACGGATGTAGGCGACCTCATCGATACGGCGCAGTTCCTCCATGATCATTTCGCCGATCTGGCGCGTGGTGATCTCGTTCTGGAGAGAATTGTAGGCGACCTGCTCGATGGAGGAGACGATATGATCGATATCCGCGGCGGAGACGGGACGCTTGTGGCAGGCGGCGATGATGCCGGAGCGGACCTTCTTGGCATCGAACAGCTCACGGGAATGATCCTTCTTGATGACCAGAAGCGCGGGGGCCTCGATCTTCTCATAAGTAGTGAAACGGCGGCCGCACTGGATGCATTCACGGCGGCGACGGATGGAATTACCGTCATCGGTGGGACGGGAATCAACAACGCGGCTGTCCGCGCAATTACAGAACTGGCACTTCATTACGGTCGCTCCTTACAATGATCTGAAATTAATAAAATTGTAACATATATGAAATAATTTTGCAAGAAGCGGAGGAAAGAAATTTTGCCCGAATACGGAAAAAAGGAGGACCGGAGGCGCGCGGAGGGACAGCGGGACACCTGAAAAAAGAACAGCGGAAGCAAGGAGCGGGGAACGGCAAAGCAGGATGTAAAAAGAAGCGAAAAGCCTTATAAAATAAGGAAAAGTAAAGGCGGAAGCCCCCGGCGGACGGTTGCAATCACGGGAGCGATATGGTATGATGTAGTTGTGAATTTATGCGCCTTTACAGCCGGAGGAGGAGAACAGGAATTGAAACGGATGGCATGGATGACCGGTGTGATGCTGCTGATGCTGTTTGGACTGATCTGCAGCTGCGCCGCCGGGGCAGAGACCGTGACCTTCAAAGCCTATGACGGCACACTGACCGTGGAACAGGACTGTGAGGAGATCGACCTGAAACGGATCCGCGTGGAGGATTTTGACGCCTTCTGCGATTTTCTGGACAAGCTGCCGAACCTGAAGACGGTGAAGATGTACGAAACGCACATGCGCAAGAAAAACGTGGCGCGGCTGTGCGAGACTTACCCTGAGATCAACTTCGGGATGACGATCTGGTTTGGGGATCACACGGTGACGACCGATCAGACAGCCTTCTCCACATTGCACGACGGCGTGAAGGAAAGGCACAGCAGCAGCGACTTTGAGGTGCTGAAATACTGCAAGAACATGCAGGCGCTGGATCTGGGGCATAACCGGATCGACGACCTGAGCTGGCTGAAGGAAATGCCGCAGCTGAAGATCCTGATCCTGGCGGACAACGAGATCACCGATATCTCCGCCCTGAGCGAGCTGAAAGCGCTGGAATACCTGGAGATCTTCTCCAACAAGATCACGGATTTTACACCCCTGCTGGGCTGCGAAAGCCTGAAGGACCTGAACATCTGCTATAACCGCTGCCATGACCTGACCCCGCTTTATGAAATGAAGCAGCTGGAAAGGCTGTGGTATTACAACTATGACCGGAGTTTCAAGGACCCCGGAAGGGATGTGACGGAGCCGCTGCAGGCAGCGCTGCCGGACACGCTGACAAACTCCACCGCGATCTGCACGGAGGGCGGCTGGCGCAGTCATCCGCACTATGACACGCTGTTTATGATCTTCCAGACCAATACCTATACCCCCTTTGAGGAATAAAAGCCGATCCCCCATCAAAGACATTAAAGGAGACGACCCCCGATGAAAAAGATGCTTTGCCTGCTGCTGGTCCTGATGACGCTGATCCCCTGCGTGTGCATCGCGGAGGAGGAAAGCGATCCCTGGGCGCTGCCGATGGACTTTACCTTCCCCAACTATCAGCCGGATCCCAACGGATTTACGGACATGAGCTACCATGACGACACGCTGGACATTACCGTGGAAATGACCAGCTGGCAGGGAACGAAGTTCTACATCGCGCGCGTGAAGGTGGCCAGCCCCACCCAGCTGCGCACCGCCATTGCCGGTAAGCCCAACGTATCCAGCAAGGAGCTGCCCAGCATCATGGGCCGCAAGATGAACGCTGTGCTGACCATCAACGGTGAATATTACACCCAGCGCACGCAGGACATTTTCATTTACCGTCAGGGCTTCATGTTCCGCAACGACCCCGACAGGGTGAAGGACGTGCTGATCATTGACAGCAAGGGCGATTTCCACATCTTCACCTCCGAAAACAAGAAGCAGGAGATCCAGGAATTCCTGGATGCCGGCAACGTGGTATATCAGGCCTTCTCCTTCGGCCCCGCGCTGATCGCGAACGGCGAAAAGGTGAAGTACCGCAAGGAATACTACTTCTACCCCGAAGACCGCACCTGGCGTACCTTCATCGCGCAGGACGGCCCGCTGAGCTATGTGTGCGTGATCAGCGAAGGCAGCACACACCGCGAGCTGGCGGACTTTGCCGAGACGCTGAACCTGCAGGCAGCCTACAACCTGGACGGCGGCCAGAGCAGCGTGATGATCTTCAACAACAAGTATGTGGGCAACCGCAAAAAGGATACCGAGCGCGAGCAGAGCGATATCATCTACTTTGTGACCGCGATCCCGAATGAATAAACCCGGAGCGAGAACATGACCGAACAGAAGAAAAAGAGCCTCTCCCCCGTGTGGGCCGTGCTGGCCGCGCTGGGCACGATCGCGGTGCTGCTGCTGATCTGCCTGACTGTGACGGACGGCAAGGTGGGCGAAAACGCGATCGACTTTTACCAGAGCGGAAGCTGGTGGGATGACAACTGGCAGATGCATGACAGCCTGGACGGCATGACCTTCACCTTCAAGAGCTACGGCACGGTGATCGCCGCCGGCGCGCTGGCGGCCCTGCTGATCGGCTGGCTGCTGACCGGACGGAAGGATACGAAGCGGTACTGCGTATTCGCCTTCATCGCGGCGGCTGCCGGACTGGTGCTGAGCCGTGTGCTGTACTGCGTGATCTGCCCCATTTATTACAGCGCGCACTTCCTGCCTGCCGGAACGCTTTTCCGCATGTGGGACGGCGGCATGAGCATGGCCGGCGCCCTGCTGGGCCTGCTGCTGGCCGGACTGATCGTGCCCGGACGCAAGGGCAGCGCGGCCGTTACGGCGCCGCTGTTCATTGCCGGAGCCAGGATCGCGGAGCAGTTCTCCACCCAGATCGGACATGGCATCAGCGTGGAATTCGAAGGCATTTTCGCCGTGGAGCGCGGCTGGGGTTATCGCCTGAATGTGCATCTGATCGAAACGATCATGGCGCTGGTGATCCTGGGCATGGTGCTGGTGCTGCCGAGTATGCTGCGCAGGATAACGACAAAGGAAAAGGCCGAAAGCATGCGGCTGCCTGCTTTCCTGGTGCTGTACGGCATCAGCCAGATCCTGATGGAGAGCCTGCGCAAGGACGAGCACATGGTGTGGGGCTTTGTGAAGGTGCAGATGATCCTGTATCTGCTGATGGCCATGGCCGGTATGGCGGCGGTGTGCTATGAGGGCAAGCCGCTGACAGACCTGAAGAAGAACAAATGGCTGTACGGCTTCCTGGTATCGCTGGGCATGGCCCTGCCCGTGATCACGTTTGAATTCGGCCTGGATAAGAGCGATATCCCGAACGGGCTGATCTACGCGGGCTATGTGCTGGTGCTGCTGTTCTTCATCGTGATGTTCTTCCTCCGGATGAAGAAGCACCTGAAAGAAAAATAAAAAGCCGCCGAGAACGCGGCCTGTACACGAGAAAAAGAATGAGCGAAAAAGAATTTGAATACCGGTGGACCACAGGCGAAGACCCGGATTTTGACCGTTTTCATTCGATCACCGAAGCCTACTACAACAAGCTGGCCGGCGGCGCTGAAAACCGGAAGGCCTTTACCCCGAATAACACGGGAAAGAACGTCCGGGACGCGCTGGTCGTCTATGACGGAAAGACCCCCATCGCCTGCTCTGCCCTGCGGCACTACAATGAGCAGGATATCGAGATCAAGCGTGTGTGGGTGGAGCCGGAATACCGCCGCAACGGGCTGGGCATGGAGATGCTGAAGCGCCTGGAAAAGCGCGCGCGGGAAAAGGGATATAAGCGCCTGATCCTGCAGACGCGCAAGGAAATGGCAAGCGCCATGTGGCTGTACACAAAACTGGGCTTTACAAGGATTGAGAACTATCCGCCCTATGACAAGCTGCCGGACGCGGCCTGCCTTGGCAAGGAACTGTAAGACAGAAAAACAGAAAAGCAGAAGGACTGACCGGAGGATGATGAGCATCGCCGGGACAGTCCTTTTTGATGCTCGGAAACGCGGCGGCAGAAGACGGGAACCCCTGAATAAACATAAAAGGGGCACCGCGGAAAACCGCGGTGCCCCGATGGGTTAATCAGGATTTACGATCGCGCCTGAGGCTTTCGATCGTACCTGCGTCTGATCACGAGAAAGATCAGTTGCAGGTGAAGGTGAGCTCAACGGGACCGCCGATCATGTTGCCTTCGGTATCCACAGAGCGGAAGACGAAAGCATTGACTTCAGTGCCGGCTTCGACAGGAGAAGCGAAGGTGACGGTAACGGACTGAGCATCCTCGGCCCAGGTGAAGGAAGCATCGCACAGGACGCTGTAAGCGACGGCGAAGTCTCCGGTACGGACGGGCTCGGAGAAGGAAACGGTGAAGCCGTTGACATCAGCGGCAGATACGGTGATCTGCGCCTTGTAGGCGGATTCGGTGACAGCGGTGAATTCCGGACGAATCTCTTCGACGGGCTTCAGGGTGCCATCCTCGTTGTAGTCATAGACCCAGTTGCCCAGCACAGGCCAGGCAGTCTCATCCATGGGCAGACCCAGGGCGGGGGTGTTCTGACGGAGTTCGGGCTCCCAGACAGGTGTCTGCGTGCTGATGGTGTTGTAGGTGGTCTTGAAGCGCATACGGTTGGCGGCAGGAGCGTACTTCTGCAGCTCGACGTCCATGGCGATGGTGTAGCCCTGGAGCGCTTCGATCTTCGCGTTGCGCATGGAGTAGATCACGGTAGCATCCATGGGAACATTGAAGCCCATGGTATCGGCATACAGGGTGATGGTGGCGCCGAAGGGCTGCAGGTAACCGCTCTGAGGAACAACAGTGCCATCCGCGAGGGTGATCTTGTTGTCGTAGTCATAGATATCGGTGGGCATCGGTTCGCCGTCCAGATACAGCAGGACAGGATCGGTCTCGCTGTCATAGTTGCTGAGCTTGGTGGTGAAGCAGATACCGGAGCCGGCGTCATGGCCCAGCGCGCTGTTATCGGTGATGGAGTGACGGAGAGCATCCTTCAGGGTCCAGCCGCAGATCTCGATGACCTTGGCGTCCTTATCGCCCACGGTGGCGGCGACATAACGGCCGGCCTTCGCCTGTTCGGCGGTGATGGCGATGGAAGCGATACCGTCCACGGTATCACCGGTGAGGACGGTGCCGTCGGTGAGAGTCAGGGTGACCTGAGCCGCGTCGGTGTGGAATTCGAAGGTCATGGGAACGCCTTCGGTGACGTTGTTCTGTTCAGTCCACAGGATGTGCTTGCCGGGACGGCTCCACTTCATCATGGCAGAGGACAGATAGTAGGGATAACGGTTCATATCGGAGGCCTTTTCGAAGACCTTCTCGGGCAGGATGGTACCGTTGCCGTCGATGGCGTCGCGGCCATTGGTAGTCAGGGTGTCATAGTGCTTGCGGGTGAAGGTTTCGGCGCCGTAGAACAGATGATCCATGATGGCCATGAGTTCGGGCAGGTCGCGGTCCTGATTGGCGTGAGCCTGGTCACGGGCGACGATGACGGCATCACCGGTGCCGAGGAAATCGAAGACTTCCTTGGCGGCCAGGGTGTTCAGCACGGTGGCGGGATGGTTGCCCCAGGCGTCCTGAGCTTCACCGGTCCAGGCGATGACGTAGCGCTCTTCCTTGGAGGTGCCGAAGGAAGCGAGGATCTCGTGAGAATCGAAGGGGGTGTTATCGGCCAGATCGGGGCGGACGGTGAAGATCTGCGCGCGATCGAGGAACCACTGGTCTTCACCGGTGTTCTGGACGGCGCGCTGCATGGTCTCATTCAGACCATAGGCGAAGTCGTGGACTTCCACCATGCCGGACTTGTTCTGGACAGGGGGCTCGTAGCTGAACAGTTCACCTTCGGTGATGTAACGGAAACCGGTGGTACCGCCGGCACCGGAATCATCGGGAGCCACGATGTCGAAACGGGTGTCGCCGTTATCGCCGGTGTCATACAGAGCGGCCATCAGGGCGCGCTTACCGTTGTTGGAGCAGCCGGTGACAGCGGAGGAGTAGACATCGATATCGGGGATGATGGTGCTCTCATTGAGGGCAGCCTTTTCTTCAGCGGACAGGGCCATGTAGTTCTCGATGGCGTCCAGCGCGCGGCTGGCGATCCAACCGGAATGCATGAGGTCGCCGCTGTCAACAGCGTATTCATTGACGATGGTGTTGTCATTGTAGACGACAGGATCCGTCGGAGGATACAGTTTTTCGTAAACGCTCAGCTGACCGTTATCCGGATCGGCGGTGTCATTGACCTGAATGTAGGCATAGCCGTTCTGATTCAGGGTGACGATCTGCTGTTCGGTGAGGCCGCTGATGGCGACGACAACGGGATAACCGGTGCCGTTGCGGCTGGAATGCGCGTCACGGACAACGCCGTCGACCACGGGCGCTTCCTGCGGATAACGGATGTTGAAGGTCCACTTGACGCCTTCGCCCTTCGCGGCTTCGGAAACGTAAGCGGCGTTGTCGGGGTTGGTGTCACGGATGGTCATTTCAACGGTGACGGTGGGGAGCAGAACGAGCTGGACCGCGTCGCTGTGCTCCGCCCAGGTATCGCCGGCCTTCCAGGGGGCGAGACCTTCGGCCATGACGTAATCTTCGCCCTCATGGACGTAAGCGTCATTCAGGCTGGTGACATTGTAGAACAGGCCCATGCCGAAGCGGGACCAGTCCATCACAGTGATGTTGGCGCAGCCTTCGGGCAGGTTGGGCGCGACGCTGTAGCCCCAGGGAGAAGCGGGGCCGGTCATGATACCATCTGCCCAGACGAGCTGGTAGTTGTTGCGGACGGCGGTCACCGTGGTATCGCTCTTGAGAGGATCCATACGGGAGCCGTAGAGGTAGTACTGCGCCATGTCGCGAATCTCGGCGGCACGGGCATCCCATTCCTCAGCAGAATCGACAACGCCGTTGCCATTGGGATCGGCAGAGGCATCGAAGAAGGTGAAGGGATCGGGAAGGCTGGGATTCTCGGGAAGATTCTCGAGCTCCGCAGGATAAGGGAAGTAGGCGCGGGGGGCTTCCGTGTTTTCAGCTGAAGCCACAGAGGCGCCGCCCAGCGCGAGCATCGCGCTCAGTCCAACGGCCAGCACACGGGACAGGGTCTTTTTCATACCATACATCTCCTTTTATTTTGTAACGCCCTTGGGCGTCCAGGATCGATTGAATGACAAATAAGCCGTTCATATGGTTCACTTGTTGTCTGTATTATAATGCCGCTCCGCGGCAAAAACTATGCATTAACGGTGTAAAAGTATGCATATCCTGTTTTAGTTTGTGTATAACTTTCATTTTATCACCATATTCCACATTTTTTACTGCATAGTTCGTGTTTTGATAGGATAATGCTGCACGCTATCGATTACGGAGCAAAATAAAAAGCGCGCTCCGGGAGCGTGCTTTTTATAACTTTGTGATTATACAAGAAGGAAATAAGCCCGTAAAACCCGGAAAAACCCCGGAAAAAGCAGGGTCATTCCTCCGGCGCGATGCGCTTGACATAGCTGCGGCGGCGCTTATGCTCCACCGAATCGAAGCGCTTCCATTGATTGCGGATGGCGGCGTTATCCTCAAGATTCAGATTGGTCTCGGCATACTCGATGCCGTCCTCGCGGAGCATGCGCATGAGTTCCACGATGATGGCGGCAGAAATACCGCGATTGGCGTATTCCGGCTTGACGGCGACCAGCCCCAATTCCAGAATGGAGGGCTTTTTGATGGCCCTGAGCAGACGGACGGCGGCAGCCGGTGTGATGTGGCCGCGGCTCTTCTGCACCGCCCGCGCGATGGACGGGAAGCTGATGCCGAGGCACACGACATTTTCATCCTTATCCAGAATGACCGCGACAAACCGGAGGTCCACGATGAGGAGGAAATTGGCGATGGTCATCTTTTTCATGCCCTCGGTGAAGGGCACGGTGCCGTAAAGATGCTGATAGCCTTCATCGAGCAGTTCAAACATCTGATCAGCGTAACGATCGATGAAATCGCGGACATTTTTGGCCGTACCGAAGTGCAGACCATAGCGGCGCATGACATAGGCGACCATCTTTTCAAGGGTCTCATCCTGCTGCTTCGGCGCCTTCAGGCGGCTTTCGAGCCAGTCCACTTCCTTGGTGAAACCCCAGTTTTCGATAAGATGCTGATAGTATTCGGCATTGTACTGCTCTTCAAAGGTGCTGAGCTGATCAAAGCCCTCCACCAGCAGGCCTTCGCGCTCCAGATCGGAAAACCCGAGAGGGCCGACCAGCGTATCCATGCCGCGGGAAAGCGCCCACTGCTGCAGCTGATCGAACAGGGCGTTCGCGACCTCCTGATCATTAATGGCATCAAAGCGGGTAAAGCGGACACGCTTTTCCGAGCGGATGTCATTGCTGACCTTCTGCAGGATGCCGGAGACGCGTCCGACGATCTTACCATCCCTGTAAGCGTTGTAGTAGACGGCTTCGCAGGTGTCATTGTAGACATAATCCTTCGCGAAGATCTTTTTTTCATCCATGTAGAGCGGCGGAACAAAATACGGGTTATCCCGGTACAGATCGAGCGGGAAATTGAGGAACGCCCGCTGCTCCGCTTTGGTGGTGGCTTCTCTGATTTCGATCATGATGACCCCTCCGGGTAATAATATACCCAAGATAAGTAAAAAACTTGAATAAGGATTGATCCTACGAGCATGCGCCGATACGATCATCGGTGCGAATATGGCATTCCCCGTCCCCTCACAGAGACGAAGAAATAAAAATTCATCGGTGGTGCCCCATCGCAGAGACGAAGAGCCGATCAAAGCGGCCGGAAATGCGCCGTCTATTTTTTCTTCAGGCAAAGCTGAACGAAGGGAGGCGTAGCAGCGCTACGTTGACCGGAGTAAAGCACAGCCTGAGGGAAAAAGAGACAAGCAGACCGGTCACTTTGATCGGCGATGAGTCTCCATTACTTATGGATGGCATGGAACGCCATACCGATGCCATTCGGCCCGCAATGGCTGCCGGCGGTGGGATTGCAATCGAGGATGATGAGATTGATGTCATCGCCCAGCTTTTCCTTGAGGCCGTTCACCATGTCATCAAGGAAATCATAGGCATCCGTATGGCTGAGGATGATGCGGTGATTCTTGACATCATCGCCCAGTTCGACCACTTTGTTGACGATGTGATCGATGGCCTTCTGACGGCCGCGTTCCTTGCCGCAGGACACCATTTTGCCTTCGTCATTCATGAAAATGATGGGGCGCACGCCGATCAGGGTGCCCATGGTGGCGGCCAGACCGCTGACGCGGCCGGAGCGCTTGAAGAACTTGAGGTCATCGGCGAGGAAGTACATGGCGTAGTGATCCAGATTGCTTTCGGACCAGGCCACGATCTCATCGGGCGTCTTGCCTTCGTGCACCATATCGGCGACTTCCATGACGATCAGCGCCGCGAGCGCGGAAATGCCGCGGGTATCGATATGCCAGAACTTACGTTCGGGATACTTCTGCTGAAGACGGGCGACCGCCTTTTCCATATTTCCGAAGGTCATGGACATGGCAGCGGAGAAATGGATGTAGAAGATGTCATCGCCGGCGGCGAAAACAGGCTCGAAATATTCGATGTAGCGTTCCTCGCTGACCGCGCTGGTGGTGGGCAGCACGCCGCCGCGCAGCACATCATAGAACACGTGCGCGTCGAAGGTCTCGAAATCCACATAGGGCTCGATATTTTTGCCATCGATGGCGTAGGGCATGGAGATGAGAGAAAGCCCCATTTCCTTTGCCATGGACGGGGTGATATCGCAATCTGTATCGGTGAATAATCTGAGCATGATAAACCTCCTGAAGCTGAACTCCTGTGAAGGGGACAGCGGATTTGTTATTGAAGGATGAGAATATAATCGTAGACGGGCTGGCGGCCATCGATGGTGATGACCTCGGTGCGGCGGTATGCCTGCTGCAGTGAGAGCGCAAGCTGCTCCGCGGCGGCAGGATCGGCATCCGCGCCGACAAGCAGGAGCAGGACATCGAAGTGACCGGCATTCAGCTTTTCACAGAGCGACAGCGCCGCGGCTTCCGCGTCCGGAGCATCAGTGTAGACAACATCATCGGTAAAGCCGATATGATCGCCCTTGCGGATGGTGACGCCGTCCATGACGGTATCACGGGTGGCGGTGCTGACCATGCCGGTGACGACCGAGGAGATGATATCATTGATCTCCTCCCGGATGGCATCGGTATCGCCGGAGGAAGTATCCAGCATGGAGAGGGCGGCATAGCCTTCCCCGATGGTACGGCTGCGGATGACACAGATGCCCGCGCCCTGATAGAGGGAGGCTGCCTGCTCCGCCGTCATGATGATATTGCTGTTGTTGGGGAATACAAGGATGGTATCCGCGTTGACCTCCTCAAAGGCACGGAGGAAATCCTGCGCGGAGGGATTCATGCTCTGCCCGCCGTCGATGACCTGATCAGCCCCCAGATCGAGGAAGGACTGACGGATGCCCTCACCGTTCGCGACGACAACGGTGCCGTACGCCTTGCGCGGTTTGGCCGGACGCGGCACGGCGGGATGCTTTTTATCCATCTCATTCTCATGATGCTGGAGCGTCATGTTCTCGATCTTGAGGGTGAGGAATTCACCGTACTGCTGCACAAAATTGAGGACATCGCCGGGGCGCATGGTGTGGATGTGGGTCTTGATGATGTTGCCGTCACGGAAGCAAACCAGGCTGTCGCCCATTTTTTCGAGCTGCGTGAAAAGCGCCTTTTCATCGAAGGTATCCACATCGCACTTGGCATAGGTGAGCTGGAGCAGGAATTCGGTGCAATAACCGAACTCCAGCACGGAATGCTCATTAAAGGCGGAAAGATCGACCTTCGCCGGAGCGGCAGACGCGCTGACCGCGGGCGCATAGACCGTTTCTTCACCGCGCAGGGCGGCAGTCATGCCTTCCGCGATGCAGACGAGCCCGGCGCCGCCGCTGTCCACCACACCGGCTTCCCGGAGAACGGCCAGC
This sequence comes from uncultured Clostridia bacterium, assembly GCA_937907055.1. GTDB lineage: Bacteria > Bacillota > Clostridia > Christensenellales > Aristaeellaceae > ZC3RG03. Next base: position 17,458 of record CALCTW010000121.1, read on the forward strand.
AATTCGGGCGTGCGATCCAGCGAAAGCTTCATTTCGGCAATCAGATCGTCAAGGTAGGCATCAAGCGCGGTCTTCCCCGTGACACGGCTGTTGGCATAGCGCACAGCGTCACGATAGACGGTGAGCATGGTGCCCTCGACCGGCTTGCTGACCGCGCCGTAGGCCTCCTCCACGCCGCGCTCCAGCGCCGCGGACAGAACGAGCGTATCCGCGCTTTCGTACCCGGACAGGCCGGCCGCGACCCCCGCGCCGATACGGCTGAGGATGACGCCGCTGTTGCCGCGCGCCCCCAGCAGCATGTGCCGCGCGGCAGCCTCCGCCGCCTTGCCCAGCGTCAGTTCCTCCAGCGCATTGGAATTGGACGCGGCCGCGTCCAGCGTCATGAACATATTATCGCCCGTATCGCCGTCCGGCACGGGAAAAACGTTGAGTTCGTTTACCATGACGCGCTGATCGCCGAGCCCTTTCGCGCCTCCGCGAAGAAGGCGGGCCAGCAATTTCGCGTCAAGACACTGAACCGGTTCCATGTTTTATCCCCTCACTTTGATCATCATTGTTATTCTTACCGGTGGGGATGAGCCGCATCATCCGGCTGATAGTGCTGCTGATCCAACCCGGTGTTTTCGCCGACTCCTCCGCGATCACACGCGTCTCCTCCGGCTGGAGCCGGGAAGCGATCTGACGCAGAAGCGGATCGGTGACATAATTTTTCCCCACAGCCTTGAAGACCTGCACAAGCAGGACGACCGGGCCGGACAGACTGCGGAACGCCCCGAGAGAAGCGTGACGGAAGGCGATGCGCACTCCCTCCACCTCATATTCACGGCTGGTGCCATCGGTGAGATAGGTCCAGACCGCGGGGGCCTCCGAACGAAGGCCGTAAAGATAAAGCACCGTTTCCCCCGACGGGATGATGTACCAGGAATTCGCGCGGCCGATGGCCTTCGCGATCCTCTCCGGCGGAAGCGCGGAAGCATCCGCGCGGCAGAAAATGCCGCGGTAGAGCTTGCGCACCTGACCGTCATAGCAAAGGCGCATCATGACCTTGGAGACTGTTTTGACCTCCGCGAGATCTTCAAAATCGGACAGAGTGAAGACCTGCTGCGGATGCATGGACCGGATCCGCGATTCGATGCTGTTATGGATGCTCACAGGCTCTTCTCTCCTCCTTCCGTGCCGTGACCGGCGACGAAAAATATATACTTTTTTCGACAAAATGTCAAGCAAAACCGACAGACGCGCGTGAAGGGCAGCGATATCTGTATGACGCGGGCTCCCCCCGCGCGGGCGAAGGCACGGGAAGGGCCGGAAAAGCACATAAAAAAAACCCGCCGGAAGGCGGGCTTTGAACGGGCGGATCACTCCACCGCGATGAGATAATAGTAAAGCGGCTGGCCGCCCTCGCGGGCTTCCACTTCGCAATCGGGATACTTTTCCTGGATCTCCGCGGCGAGCGCTTCGGCATCCTCCGCTGAGGTATCGGCACCGTAGTAGATGGTGATGAGCGCGTCATCATCGGTGACGATGGATTCCGTAAGGAGGATGGCGACATCGTGGACACTGTCGGACTTGAAGGTGACAGCGCCGTTGGAAAGACCGATGATATCGCCCTGCTGGATGTGGAGATTTTCAAACTCGCTGTCACGCACGGCGTAGGTGATCATGCCGGTGCGGACACGCTCCGCCGCTTCGGTCATCGCTGCGATATTGCTTTCGGCATCCATATCGGGCACGAAGGCCACGACCGCGGCAATGCCCATGGCCACATTCTTGGTGGGCAGGACATAGACCTTCTTATCCGTGCACATGGCGGCAGCCTGCTGCGCGGCGAGGATGATATTGCCGTTATTGGGGAAGACGAAGACGCTTTCGGCGTTGATGCGGTCGATAGCGTTGCTGATGTCCTCGATGGAGGGGTTCATGGTCTGACCGCCCTCAACGATCTCATCCACACTCATATCCTTGAGCAGCGCGGAGAAGCCGCTGCCGAGGGAAACACTGACCATACCGTAGGGCTTGGCAGGCTCGTTCTTTTTCTTTTCGGCTTCGGCGGCACGCTCCGCTTCGCGGCGGATGGCCTGAATGTTGATGATCTCGACATCCACGATCTCACCCAGATCCAGCGCGTACTGGAGCGCCTTGTCGGGCTCATTGGTGTGGACGTGAACGATGATATTGCCTTCCGTCTGCTCGATATTCACGCGGTCACCCACGCGGTTCATCTGACGGCGCAGCATGACGACCTCCGCCTCACCGACATCCTCCGGCAGCTCCGTGATACGGAAAGCGGCGTGATAGATGTTATTGAGGTTGCGGATGGCATCGTGATCATCCTTGAAGGAGTTGTCCTCGACTTCACCAGCGGACTCGTCAGTGAGATCGGGGATCTTTTCACCGCGGAGGACCGCGGCATAACCGGTGTAGATGAGCAGCAGACCCTTACCGCCGGCATCGACAACGCCGGCCTGCTTGAGGGCGGGCAGCATTTCCTGCGTGCGCTTGAGGATCTCCTCACCGGTGGTGAGAATGACACGGAAAAGGGCATCGTAATCATTGGGCGCCATTTCCGCCTGCTTGATGGCATCCTCCGCGATCACACGGGCGACGGTGAGGATGGTGCCTTCCTTGGGCTTCATGACGGCCTTGTAGGCAGTCTCCGCGCCGCGCTTGAGCGCTTCGGCGAACTGGACGGGGGTGATCTTCTCCACACCGGCGAGGGCCTTGGAGAAGCCGCGGAACAGCTGACTGGTGATAACACCGCTGTTGCCGCGGGCACCGCGCAGCGCGCCCTTGGCCAGAGCGGCGGCGGCCTCATCGGCACGGGTAAATTCCTTGGTGTTCACTTCACGGGTGGCGCTGGACATGGTGAGGCTCATGTTGGTACCGGTATCGCCGTCCGGCACGGGGAAAACATTGAGCGCGTCTACCATCTCACGCTTCTGTTCAAGCAGCGTGGCACCCGCGATGACCATCTCTCTTAACAGAAGGCCATCGATCTCTTGTACATTGATCAAATGTGTGTCCTCCGATCTGCCTGATTAAATGCGGATCCCGTCTACGGTGATATTGACCGCGCGGACCTTGGCACCCGTCATGCTTTCGAGCTTGTAACGGACGACTTCGACCATCGTCTTGCAGACTTCAGCAACAGAGATGCCATATTCAACAATGATATACAGATCAACATCGAGCTGATCCCCTTCAACGAGGTGAATGGAGACGCCCTTGGAAAGATTCTCCCTGCCCAGCCACTGCACAAGACCATCCTTGGCGCGCTGACGGGAAGACATGGCAACAATGCCATAGCATTCAAGCGCGGCATAACCGACCAGCTTGAGCATGACATCTTCATCGATAAAGATGGTGCCGTTTTCATTGGTCACTTTATATTCCATACTGATACCTCCCTTTTTGCGGGTAGACAACATGAGCATAGTTGCCCATGCTTATATGTAGTATACAAGATTTCCGCATTTCTTGCAAGTATAAATGTAAACGGCAGAGGGAGAGGCGGCAAAGAAGGCAAGGGCAAAGCAGCCGAAAGGAGACAAAAGGTTGACAGACAGACTGTAAGCGCATAATATATGACCATAGAAAAACTTAAAAAGAAGGGAATAGAAAACGATGAAACGGAAATACGGAATTCTGATCCTGTTCTGCGCCGCGATGCTTCTCCTGTCCGCCTGCGGCAGCCAGACAGGCCTGATGGACATCAAGCCCGGGATGACCCGGACTGAGATCGAATCCAAAATGGGACAGCCGGTGTATACGCACGTATACACACAGGTATATGAATGTCATTATCCGCTGACCTTCAACGGTACAAAAGGCCGGGTGTTCATCACTTATGAAAGCAAAGACCCTTCCGCGCCGATCCGCAGCTATTGGGAACAGGGCAACACCTGCAGGATCGGCATTGAATGGTATGCCGAGCCTTATCCGGAAGCGGATGATCTGGACGCGAAGATCGACCGGGACATGGAAAAGCTGCGCGAATACCTGCAAAAAACTTACGGAGACCGCTATACCGATCTGTATGAGGTGACATGCACCTATAATTCGGACGGCGCGTGCGCCGGGATCCGTTTCCTGTACTGACAGAACATAACGACCGGTCCCGGTGACGGGATCCTGACCGCGGGGCAAGCCCGCGGTTCTTTTTTAATACAAAAAACCGCCCCCGAAGGGACGGCCGATGATCCGCAAGGAAATGCAGATCAATAGTAGAGACGATAGGAATAGGTAGGCGCGGAGCTGAAAATAACAGCAACACCGGCGATGATCAGGATCAGGAAGAGCGCGCCGACAACGATGCCGATGATGCTCATGATCTTACCGGCCTTGCAGAAGCCCTTGCAGCGGGCGTTGACATTGCCGGACTTGGCGAAGACCAGAGAAATGATGCCGAAGATGATACCGACACCATAGCACCAGCACAGTGTGAGAGACACGATGCCGAAGATCATGGACAGAATCGCCTTTACAGACGGCTTCTCATTGACGTTGTTTTCCATAGGAAATAATCCCCCTCTTAAAGTATTACACATATGTGTGTCATGTACATTATAAACGTAACCGTTCAAATGTCAAGCACATTTTTCACGCGGTCAGCCGCTTCGTCAGAACAGAAAAGCGTCAGTAAATGACACCGTAAGTGGGGACACTGGCGACCACCGCGACGATGATGGCGATATAGATCACCCAGAAGATGGTCATGCCGATGGACACGCCCAGACCCACGCGGCTGAGGATATACGCGACGCGGCACTTGGCAAAGTAACCGCCGTTCGCCTCGCGGGCCTGCGTGGCCTTCTTTTTGCCGATGATGGCGAAGATGATGCCCAGAATGCCGAGCACGGGGAATTCGGAAAAAACAAGAGACAGGATGGCGTATTTGAGCGCGGAGGAAGCCAGCGCGTAATTCTCTTCGGAAGGCTGTGCCGGCGCGGAAGTGACAGAAGAAGAGAGGACAGACGCGCCGGTCCGCGCCGTGCCGCAATTGGGACAGAAGACGGCTTCGTCGCTCATGGGCTGACCGCATTTTGAACAGAACATGGTATTCCTCCTTGTAGTGCATGTGATAATGGATGGATCCGTATGCCGGATGCAGGATCATTGTAAGACAGAGAAGACCGGATGTCAATGAAGGCGGAACGGAACCATCGGGAGCGAAGAAAAAACCGCCCCGGAGGGCGGCTGATGATCCTGGACGCGCAACGCGTAAGGAAAGGGATCAATAGTAGTAACGATAGGTGTAACGCACGTTGCCGGCGCTGGAAACGATGCCCACGATAGCAAGGATATAGACAGGCCAGAAGATGGTCATGCCGATGGAGATGCCAAGACCCACGCAGCTGAGAATGTAGGCCGTGCGGCACTTGGCAAAGTAGCCGCCAAAGCTGCCGCGGGCCTGATTGGCCTTCTTCTTGCCGATGACACCGAAGATGATGCCGAGAATGCTGAGCACGGGCATCCAGCTGAAGACCAGGGAGAGAATACCGAACTTGAGCGCGGAGGAAGCCAGCGCGTAATCCTCAGCGGAGGGCTGACTCTGCGCGGGCGTGACAGCGGAAGAAGTGGTAACTGTGCCGAACTTGGCCTGGGCCGTGCCGCAGTTGGGGCAGAAAACGGTTTCGTCGCTCATGGACTGACCGCATTTTGAACAGAACATGATGTTCCTCCTTGTGATGATGAATGGGATCCGTTGCCGGATGCAGGGATATTGTAAGACAGAGCGGAAGGGATGTCAATGAAGACGGACTGAAAACCAACAAAACGCGTCTGATTTGACAGAAAAAGCGCGCGCGCATATAATAAGAAAAGGGAATGAGCCGGGATCATGGCTTATTCCGCAGGAGGAAAGAACGATGCTTTGTCCCCGTTGCGGACTGGAAAATGACGATAACAATACCTATTGCACCAAATGCGGCGCGCGTCTGGACGGAAAAGAGACGCCCGTGTACACAAATGAGAACGCCGGACAGACGGTGCTTTCCGAAGAGCAGGTAAAGGCCGGAAAGCAGGTGCTGCTGTGGGGGATCCTCTCGCTGGCGATCCCGGGGCTGACCGTCGCCGTGCTCGGTGAAGTGATCACCCTGACGGAGATGACCGTGATGCTCTTCTACATGATCCTGCTGATCGGCGCGCTGCTGGGATTTGCCATGGCGATGATCTGCAAAACGAAGATTCGGCATTACCATCAGGAATACGGCATGCTGCAGGGCGCCGGCAGAATCGGTCGCGGCCTGTCGATCGCCGGGATGTGGATCAATATCCTACTCGGTATCATGAGCGGCATGGTGGTACTGATGTTCAACAGCACCGGCATGAACGGGATGACGCTGGCCGAACTGCTGGACGGCAGCGGGCTGGGCCAGTTGTTTGACCTGCCGAGATCCGTCCCGACCGCGGCGCCACTGCCTACGGGCACACCGGCGCCGACCGCGACCCCGATGCCGCTGCCCGGAACGATCGATATGCTGTGAGCATACACGAAACACAAAAGCAAAGCCCCGCGCGAAAACAGCGCGGGGCTTTTGATATGCAGGAAATTACCTGAAAATGAAGGGATCAGGGCTGATCGGCGCGGACGAAGATGAAGCGGGGGCCGTGATAATCCTCCCGATCCACCGGTTCCAGCCACATGGACGCGGGACGGACCCAGATCTCCCCTCCGCCGTAGAGCGCCTGATAGATGACCATCGGCTCCAGCGTCTCGCTGTTCAGCGCGAGGCCGCGCACCTGATACGCATCGCCCTTGAAATGGCGGTAATCCCCGGGCGGGATACGGCGGCGGGCGCTTTCCAGGCGAAGGATGGGGAACCAAAGGACATGATCCTGCTCGGAAATGCCGAGGGAAAGGAGAAACGAAACAGCGTTCAGCTCCTCCGGGAACACAGCACGGTAATGAACACCCGGCGGAAGCATGTGATAGCACAGGCAGATGGCGCGCGTATCGGACGCTGTGAGCACACGGATGTGCGATTCCGGCAGAGTAAGCCCTAGCCGATCGGCCGCGACGCGGACACAGGCCTGCGGGATGGTCTCCCCCGGGAACTGCTGCCCGGAAAGCGGGCCTTCGCCGTCAGCGGTGAAGAACAGGCTGATCGTACCGTCATCCTGCAGGAAGAAAAGTTGGACAGAAACAGGAGCGTTTTTCATGGCGTGATCACCCGTGACCCTTGAATGGATACGCGGAGGATCACTCTGTCACAAGCGCGTGAAGCACTTTGCGGACAGCGCCCTTGCCTTCCAGCATGGCGTTCAGATACTTTTCGACCTTGGGCGCGACATGGATGGCCACCAGATCCACACCGAAGATATCGGCGCGGCACAGGAAGCTGTTCAGTTCGCCCTCTTTATACTGATGACCCAGTTTGACATCACCGAAGATGGTGTTGAGCTCCGGCATCATGGGATCCGGGCTCTTTTCAAAGGCATTGCCCTCGTCATCGATACCGGTGAGATAGCGCAGCCAGGCCGCCAGCACGAAGGGAATGTATTTGAGAGCATTGAGATCGAGCGTACTGCTGGCCGCGTAGGCGCGGAGCGTGACACCGAAGCGGATGGGCAGCTTCTGACTGGTATCACAGGCGATACGCTGCGGGGCATCGGGCATGAAGACATTGGGCAGACGGACATTGAGCACGGCGGACAGGAAATCCTCCGGCTTGATGATACCGGGATCGACCACGACGGGCAGACCTTCGGTGTAAGCCATTTTGGTGATGAGGGAGACCAGATCCTGATCCTGCATTTCGGTGCAGATGCGGGTGTGACCCAGCATGCAGCCCAGAACCGCCAGCGCGGTGTGGAGGGGATTTAAGCAGGTGCAGACCTTCATGCGTTCCGCCTTATCGACGGTATCGCGATCGGTGAAGTAGATGCCGGCATCCTCCAGCGCGGGACGGCCGTTGGGGAACTTATCCTCGATGACGAGATATTCCGTTTCCTCCGCGTTGACATAGCAGGCGGTGTAGGTGTTGCGGGTGGTGACGAAGGGCAGCGCGCAATCGACACCGTCATTGAGCAGCATGCCGGAAACATCGGTGCCGGGACGCGGGGTGATCTTATCGATCATGCTGATGGGGAAGGAGACCTTCTTTTCGATGTAATTGAGGAACTCCTTGGTGACGAAATTATTCTCACGCCAGCCCTCGGCGATGTAGAGGATGGCGCCGCGCAGCTTATCGCCGTTGCGGCTGCAGTTATCCATGGAAACGAGGGCAAGCGGCTTGGCATTGGCCTTGTAGCGGAAGTACAGGCCGGCGCACAGCTTGCCGATGGTGGTCTGCGCGTGATCGGGAGAAAGCATGATATCCTTCTCCACCATGGGCAGCGCGCGGCCGTTGGCATCGGTGGTGGCATAACCCTTTTCGGTGATGGTGAGAGACACCATCTGCAGAGAAGGCGCGCAGAGGATATGATGGAGACGTTCTTCATCTTCCCTGTTCGCGCCGTCGCAGCGGAGGGCTTCGGTCATGGAAGCAACGACGGTCTTGCCGCTGATGCCTTCCTTGCCCAGTTCGCAGTAGATGCTGAGATTATCGTAGGGCTGATAGGCGCGTTCGATGATATCGCCGTCGAAGCATTCCGCCACGATGACACCGCGATCCGCCTTGCCGGCATTGATGAGTTTCTGGAGCGCGACAGCGGGGAAGGCACGGAAAATATTGCCCGCGCCGAAATGGAGCCACATGGGCTTGCGGGCTGTGCACTTACGGAGTGCCGCGACATCATACTGAGGCATGGTAAAGCCCTTGCTCTCCCAGGCCTCCTTATCCTTGATCGACTGTAAATTAAGCAGCATATAATATTCCTCCATAAAATAAAGAAATAAAGAGATGGATAGAGGCTTGCATTCGTTGAGGTTATTATAAAGCATCCGCGCGGTTTTCGCAAGTAGCAAGAAAAAACAGGAGAAAAAAAGAACAGACCCCGATCAACGCGGGGCCCGGCGGCATACGAAAGGGTGAAAAAACGCGGATTTCGCGTGTGAAACTACGTGAAACGATGAAGAAAGGATGAGCGGGAGCCGGACAGCGGAGCAGGCGGGACAGAAAGCAGGAAAAAAGCCCGGAAAAACAAAAAAACTGTCTTTCGACAGTTTTAATGGAGGCGCAGTCCAGAATCGAACTGGAGAATAAAGGTTTTGCAGACCTTCGCCTTACCGCTTGGCTACTGCGCCTTAAAAAATGGAGCGGTAGACGAGGCTCGGACTCGCGACCTCCACCTTGGCAAGGTGGCGCTCTACCAACTGAGCTACTA
>CALCTW010000122.1 GCA_937907055.1 uncultured Clostridia bacterium
CTATCGCCTCATGTGCAAGATGTTCTATGACCGCGACAAGACAAAGTTCAAGTATCTGTTGCTCTTTGGCGAGGGCTCGTATGACAACCGCGGTCTGTCGAGCGTGAAGCCCAACCGCATCCTCACCTACGAGAGCGAAAACAGCACCAGCGAGACAAACTCTTATACAAGCGACGACTTCTTTGCTTGTCTCGAAGACAATGCGTCAAAGACTCCCACTGCCTGCAAGTTGAGCATTGCGGTAGGTCGTTTTCCATCGGCCAACCCCGCCGAGGCAAAGAGCGATGTTGACAAGCTCATCAAGTATGTGCTCTCACCCGATTATGGCCCCTGGCGCAACAACGCATTGCTATCGGCCGAGTGTAAGACCGAGACCTATGCCGACATGCATCAAGCTCAAGCCGAGGGCATTGCAAAACTGATGGAAAACACCTTGGAAACAGGCTTTGCCATTGACAAGGCATATGTGTCAATGTTCCCCAAGGCAGTTAACGAGACAGCCATAGTGAATATGGACGACCGCTCATCGTTTGAGGGCAACCGTCACTACACCGAGGCCCTGAAACGCGGTCAGTACTTTGCCTCTTACATAGGCCATGCAGGATATAAGAACTTCACCGGCAGCCGCCTGTGGACCACACCGCATGTAACATCGGTTACCTATCCCCACCTGCCCATCTTCACAACCGCATGCTGCGATGTGGCACGATTTGACAGCGACCAGCGTGGCATTGCCGAGCACATGTTCCATGTGCCCAACGGTGGCGCAATCGCCCTGCTCACAGCAACCCGCGAGGTGTTTGCCGACAGCAACCACAAACTGAACAAGAGTTGGACAACCCAAATGTTCACATGGGACCGCCCCGACGGCCTTCCCCGTCTGGGTGATGTATACCTGACAGCAAAGAAGAACCTCACATCATCGGCTCTCAACCACTTCAAGTATGTACTCTTTGGCGATCCTGCAATGAAGCTCGCCTACCCCGTACCTCTGTTCAAGATCACTCAAGTCAACGGCGTGGACAACGATGGAGAAACGCAAGCCACAACACAACCTCTAGGTGAGGTAAAAGTGACCGCTCAAGTGACCAAGAAAGACGGTAGCCTCGACACCGACTTCAATGGTGACGCAACACTCACAATCTATGACCAGAAGCGCTTCTTCAAGAATGCAAACGATGTACAATTCCCATCTGACGTTATAGATATTTACTACCCCGAGGAGATTCTCACTCAGGTTCAAGGTCGTGTAGTTAACGGCATCTTCAACGGCACAGCCATCATGCCCCGCTACTGCCGCGCAGCAGGCGAGACAGGCAGCATTCGCATCTTCGCCCACCAGGATGGCACCGACAAGATGGTCAACGGCGTGTATCGCAACCTGCTCATCAACAAGTTTACAACCGCGGGGGCTGTTACCGACGACAACGCTCCCGTAATCGAGAGCATGTACCTTAACGAGGAACAGTCATTCAACGACGGAGCAGTGGTTCCCACCAACTCTACACTGTACATCAAGGCAAGCGACGATGTGGCCCTCAACAACCAGACGGTGTCTATGGGCAACAACATGCGTCTCGTGCTCGACGGAGGCAAGACATCATACTATCTGGTCAACAACTTTGCAACCGTGGACAATGGTGGCAAGGACATGGAGATAGCCTTCCCGCTTAGCGACTTGAGCGAGGGACAGCACACACTGTCCTATACCGTTCACGACATGGCAGGCAATGCTGCAGGAGAGCGGATGATAGGTGACCTTGAAATCCGGGAAGGCCTTCTGCACGCGTTCGGTCCAGCGCGCGGCGTCCTCGGGATTGGGGAAGGTGCCGGCGGTGCTGACCTGCAGTTTCTCCTTCGGGATATCCTTGAACTGCTTTTCCATATCGGCTTCCGCGAGACGGATCAGAGTCTTCTGCATATGGATCTCACCGCGGACCACGCACTGGGCGTCCAACTTGCCGCCGCGGATATTCAGCACGGGGTGCAGATTCAGCGCGGAAGCCAAAGAAGCGCCGGCGGCAGTTACACGGCTGCTCTTTTTCAGGAATTTCAGGGTATCAACGCAGATATAGATGCTGGCGATGCCGCTGTCACGCTCCAGAATGTCCTTGATCTCCTGTCCGCCTTTTCCTTCTTTGGCCATCTCCAGCGCGTTATAGACGCTCTTATACTGGCTGATGGAAATGCGGCGGTTGTTCACGACGAAGACTTTGCCTTCGTAATCTGTCGCCAGCTGCGCGGCGGTTTCGCAGGAATTGCTGAGACCGCTGCTCATGGGGATGTAGACCACCTCATCCGCGCCGTCAGCCAGCGCTTTTTCCCAAAGGTCGGTCACATCGGCAGGGGAAGGCTGAGAAGTGGTCACGTTCTTCCCGCTTTCCAGCGCGTCGTACAGATCGTTGTGCGTGATATCGATGCCCTCGGTATAACAGTTGTTATCCACAATGACGGGCATGGGCAGAACATAGATGCCGTTTTCCAGACCTTCCTGAACGGAGATGCCGCTGTTTGTGTCGGTGATGATGGCAGTTTTCATACAATACCTCTTTTGCAGAATGATCATCATGATGGAATGGTTCGCGTTTCGCACGGAGGCGGAGCGCGAGTGGCAATATAACACACAAATCTAAACTGAAACGAAACTGAGTTCACGGAACAGCGATCATTGACGGCATTTTGAGGCCTTTATCTGTGAAAAACAAGAGAAAGTGACCGATGAGAGAATAGATGATAAGAAAAAACGCGGATACGATGGAGGCGCGGCAAAGGGCAAATAAAAAGCAGCGAAGCGTTTTTGCTTCGCCGCGGAATGATATTTTCAGGGTTGGCGGATGATCGACCGCGCGGCCTTCTCCGTGTCTTTCTTCAGGGCTTTCATCTGTGAGCACAGGCGGAGGGTATCGCTGAGCAGATCATAGACGCCGTCCTGTGAAAGAACGCCGCGCTTTAATTCATGGGGGATCCTGCCTTCCTCGTCGTCAGCATAATCCTGCTGCCAGAGCGGAGAGGCATAGTATTCGCTCAGTTTTTTCAGGGCGGGCAGGGCATTCTGAAACGCGTCCATGGCAGACTCGAGATCTTCGGCCGCGTGTAAGCATTGATCAAAACACGATTCCATTTCTTTGATACGATTGATCTGTTCGTTATCCTGTTCCATAGGGGATTCCTTTCCTGAACCATCCCGATTCGGGGAGGCGTGATATCACGATACGCTTTATTATAGCACAGACAGGGATTTATGAAAAAGCAGCGGAACGAAAAACGGGGATGATTTATTTTTTCATGGAGAAAGAAGCTGTGCCGGGCGTTCTGATATGAAAAAATCGTCTCTGCGGCGCGAATACGTGCAGAGACGATATACTTATTGCCGGGAACGAAACGCTGTCTCAGCCTAATTTACGGCCGATCGTGACGATGTTCTTTCCGTCCTTCCGTTCATAGGTGAACAGATCCATACTTTTTTTGACCATGTAAATGCCAAGGCCGCCGATATCGCGTTCCTCCGCGGACAGGGTCACATCCGGATCTTCCTTTTCAAGGGGATTGAAGGGCTTGCCCCAGTCGTTCAGGATCAGGAGGATCATGCTGTCCTCATCGCGGTAATCCAGCTGGATCAGCGCTTCACCGGTCGCGGGCGCGTAGGCGTAGGAGGCAATATTGACATACAGTTCTTCCAGCGCCACCAGCAGCTGCATGGTGATCTTCGGAGGACATTCGAGATTCTCAAGTTCTTCTTCCAGAAAGGCGTTGACTTGATCCAAACTGTCACGGGTGGCAGTCAACCGCAATTCTTTCATTGCTTTTTCCCCTCCTTGCCGTAGTAGTCGAAGCCGAGCATGGTGATATCATCGAACTGCGGCGCGGTGCCGACAAAGCGGTTGACATCCTCGTGCACCTTCTGCAGCAGTACAGACAGCTTTTCGCCCTTGTTGCGGTTCAGGGCATCCAGCATACGGGCGGTGCCGTACAGTTCATTACGGTCGTTGGTGGCCTCCGGTACACCGTCGGTGTAGACGAACAGGGTGTCGCCGGGGAAGAGTTCAAACTCGTGCTGACGGAAGGGGATGCCCTCCATGGCCGCGACAGCGGGGGAATGACGGTATTTGATGAGTTCAAAGTCACCGCCCGCGCGGCGAATGACGGGATCCTCGTGGCCGGCGTTGGCTGCCACGCCCTTGCCGGTGGAAAGGGTGAGGATGCCGATCCAGACTGTGACGAACAGCTGCGCGTGATTGCCCTCACAGAGCATATTGTTCGCGTCGGCCAGGATCTCCGAGGGGGAACCGCCGGCCTGCGCGCGCCGCTTGATCAGGGTCTTGGCGATGGCCATGAACAGCGCGGCGGGAACGCCCTTGCCGGAAACATCCGCCATGACCATGGCCATATGATCGTCATCGATCAGGAAGAAATCATAGAAGTCACCGCCCACTTCCTTGGCAGGCGTCATGCTGGCGTAAATGTCGAACTCGTGACGATCAGGGAAGGCCGGGAAAACACTGGGCAGCATATCCGCCTGGATCTGGGTGGCAACGTGCAGCTCCGCGCCCACGCGCTCCTTTTCAGCGGTGATATCGGTGATATTTTTGATGTAGTCGTTGATCTCCTTCTCCATCTTCGTCATGGAGTCATACAGGGTGCCGATCTCATCCTGACGGTTGATGTTGACCGACGAGAAGATATTCTGCTGAGACTGATCACGGTCGGATACGAAGTTGCCGGCTGTTTCGGAGATCAGCTTGATGGGACGCACCATCAGGCGGTTGAAGATGAAAAGGATGACGGGCATCAGCACCAGCGTCAGTACCAGCACCAGCAGACCGATATTGATCAGGAACTGATAGTCCTTTTCCTTCTCGGCGTTCATGGAGATATCCGCGTAGGCGTGCGCCACGATATTGCCCTCGGAGTCGTGGATGAGGGAGGTGGCGGTACAGAGCCAGCCGTACTCGGGGTAGGTGGTAATGAAGGCCGGGATATCATAATCGCCCCTGCGGATCTTTTCCAGATTTTCTTCTTCGATGTATTCGATCCAGCCGATGGGCGTGGAATCATCGATGGAACCGTCCATCAGGTAGATGACGGTGCCGTTTTCCACATCCCACAGGTTGATGTACAGATAAAGCACATCATTGGCGCGGAGCAGATCCTGCAGACGGGCGACCATGTCGGCGTAGCCGGGCATGTCATATACTTCGCTGTACAGCGCCAGATAGGCTTCCTGCTCCTCTTCGGTCATGGCTTCCATGTCCGGAACAGCGCCGTGCTCTTCGGCATAGGCCTCATAGATCGCGCGAACGCGTTTTCCGTAGAGATCCAGCTGATCCCCGTCCACCATCAGCGCTTCGGTCTTGGTCAGGTTGACGGTCGTGGTCTTGTACTGATCATTGGTGGTCGATTCGTGAACGGCGTAACTGACCACAACGGAGATCGCGGACAGGGTGAGGGAAAACAACAGGATCAGCGCGAACATTTTCGCGCGAAGCGATTTTTTCATTAGGGGAGATCCTCCTCTTTAAATGCGAATGACCAGAGAATTGAAGCCTTGATACTGACGATAGAAGAAGGATTTCACCTTCTTGCGGATCATCTGGATGCCGATCGCGGAAATGTCCATCTCCTCATCGGCATCTGTCATCCGCTTCTCCTCCAGAGAGAAGGGATTGAACTGGACCGCGTTGTCGCGGATGTGGAATTCGAATTCGCCGTCCTCCTGCGCGATCAGCGTCAGCTGGATATTGCCGTCCCTGGTGTGGGGGAAGCCCTCGCGCACGATGGCGGAGCAGACCTCCTCGGCCACCAGATTGACCACCATCTGCTGCTTCATGCTGGAATCCCACTTTTCGCAGAAGGCTTCGATCTCTTCAAGCAGTACGGGCAATTCGTTCAGATCGCTGCGGATGACGCCGCGGCAGATGCGTTCCTCTTCAGGCTCCGCCTGTCTGAAGCGCTTGCGTGCCAGGCAGATGACGGCATAGAGCAGAAGACTGACCCACTCCGTGACGGGGAAGAACCACCAGATGACGGTGCTTCCTCCGAAGGAGAAGAGCAGGATCATGGGGAACAGGATGACGCCCTTGCGGAGAAGAGTGAGCAGAGCCGCGCGTTTTTCATTGCCGCGGGCCTGTTCGTAGCCTTCCAGCACGATGGAGACGGCGCTGAAGAGCGCGCCCGAGCAATAGATGCGAAGGGCCTGAGAGCCCAGAAGAAGGCTTTCCTCCGCGTTGACGCCGAACAGCATGCAGATCCAGTCCGGCTTGACGGCGATGAGCAGGATCAGGGCGGAAACGGCGAAGAAGGTCAGGTACAGACCGGTCTGCAGCGCGCGCTGCATGCCGTTTTTGTTCTTTTCACCAAAGAGGGTGCTGACGATGGGCTGGATGGCGTTGACCGTGCCCTCGCTCAGATAGGCGACGACATAGGAGGTGTTCTGCAGCACATCGAAAACAGCCACGCCGTTTTCACCGGCCATGCCCAGCAGCAGACGATTGACCAGCATGAAGAAGAAAAACTGGCCGATATACTGCATGGAGGTGGAAAAGCCGGTGCGGAAGCAGCGAAAAACATCCTTGAAGCTGACTTTGGGCGCCCGGATCCGGAGCGCGGTCTGCTTTTTACCGAGGATACCCGGCAGATAGAGCAGGATGGTGAGGAACTGTCCGCTGAGGGTGGAGAGCGCGGCGCCGCTGACACCCATATCCAGCACCAGCACCAGCAGCACATTCAGGCTGATATCCGCGATATTGCCCGCGACGAACGCGGCGGTCGCCAGCTTTTCCCTGCCATCGGCAACGAGATAGTAATTGAGGATATAATCCAGTACAAAGAAGGGGATGGAGAGCATGATCAGACGGGCATAGGTGAGCGCCCAGTCGTAGATCTGGATCTCATCGGGGGAATTTCGGTTCGCGCCCAGCAGGAAAACGACCTGCGGGCTGAGGATGAGCAGCAGCAGCGCGATTCCGGCCGCAAGCATGGCACCGCCCCAGAGAAGATTGTTGAAATTCTTCCGGGCTTCATCGGGCTTGCCTTCCGCCATTAATTTGGAGAAACGGATGGAGCCGCCCGTGCCGAGGCCGTAGATCAGCACATTGATGATCATATACAGGGGCAGGCAGATGCTGACCGCGGTCAGGCCTTTTTCGCCCAGCCGCTGGCCGATCACCAGCGCGTCCGCGATATCACCGATCGAAAGACCGATCGCGGAGAGCATGGCAGGGACCCAGAGCCGCCGAACCATTTTGCCGGAAAAGGGGTCTTTGATCTTTTTATCCTTCATGCCGTACCGCCGTCCACATTTCATTGATTTTTTCGGGAAGCATTTGTTTTTTCATGACGCGCAGACCTTCGATCTCAAGATCATCCTCGAGATTGACGAAGTGAACGTTTTCCGGCAAAAGCCGCATGAGTTCTCTGCGCATATAGTAGCCGAGGCAGGGATCCTTGACGCATTCCTTGGCCAGGAAGAGATCGAATGTATCGTCGCTGAGCATATAGCCGGCGGCGACACCGAAGGGCGCGCCGTCCGCGTACATCAGGATGCCCCGGATGCCCAGCTGTTCCCGTTTCATCAGCGGTTCCGTATCCTCTTCATCGCCGTACATTTCCAGCACACCGCCGGCAGTGCGGCTTCCGCGCCAGAGGCGGATGATCTCCAGCGCTTCCCCGACATTTTCATCATTGAGGGGCTTGATGGTGATGGTGTGATCGCGCTCCGCGCGGTGGACCTTGTTGCGCAGCTTTTCATAGCGCTTTCCGGCGCAGGCGATGTGCCCCTGCCGGCTGACGATATACTCATTATCTCCCGCGGAGGGGGATATAACGAAAAGACCGGGGAAGTGATTCTCCAGCCATTGAACGTCCTGCTCCCGAAGGTAGCAGAGCGAGAAATCCGGCTCGGCAAGATGGGCGGAAATAAAGCGGAACGCGGCATCTGAATCCCCGCAGGGGAAGAGCCATGTGTTCGCGCCTTTCGCGATGTATTGAAGGGTGAAAAGATCATCCTCCAGATAAAGCTGAGCGCCGACAAAGCGCCGCCAGATATAGAGCGTATTAAAAGCGTGTGAAGAAGACCGGTGGTCGTAGTGATATCTGACCGCTTCGATCTGCGCCGCGTCTGACAGGGACAGAAGACCGGCCGGGCCTGAAGGAATCATTCCATCATCCTTTCGGGAGCGTTTGGTTATTCGATGTTCAGGATGTCGACAAAACCGGTGACCTCAAAGATGTCCATCAGATCATCATTGCAGTTGCGGATGACCATTTTGCCGTGCTTGGCGTTCATGGCCTTCTGCGCCATCAGCAGAACGCGCAGACCGGCGGAAGAAACATACTTGAGAGCAGCCAGATCAAAGGTCAGATCGGTGACATCGGGCAGGATGGTGTTGAGCTCTTTCTCGAAAGCGGGAGAAGAATTGGTATCCAGACGTCCTTCCAGAGAGATGGTCATTTCGTGGCCGTTGATCGTTCTTTTCATTTCCATTGCGGGTATCCTCCTGTATGAGATATTCGTTTATTAAATGTCTTGATCATCGTATGACAGACATTTTTTATCCATTCACTGTTATATCATACTATAATGCAAAAAACAACAGGAAACGGGATTTCTTTGGCGTTTTTTACTGTGTTTTTCTGCCGGTCCCGTGTGTAAAAAAGGGATGAGCGTGAGAGAAAACCGCTGATCCTGATCGCGAAACGGAAGGGGATACTGGCGGAACGGAAAACAAATGCAAAGCGAAATGTTCAATTTTTCAGGCCGGAGGACAGGGGGAAAAGGTGAAAATCGGCTGAAAACGGTTTACATTGCATGCCGGTTGTGTTATGCTTCGATGTAATGAGAGGCGCAGGACGGCGGAAAAGCAGGCGCCCCGGACAAGCGGAAAGGAGGAGACTTTCATGGCGGAAAGAGAAAAACGGCCGCTTCAGGAGGTGTATGAGGACTATTTTTCATACATCTACAACATGATGTATATGCATGTGCTGAACCGGGAGACCGCGGAGGATCTGACCAGCGAAGTGTTCATGAAGGCTTTCTCCGCTTACGCGCAGTATGATCCGAAGCGCGCCGGGGAGAAGACATGGCTGTCGACCATCGCCAATCATCTGCTGATCGATCATTACCGTTCCCGTTCCGCGAACAAATCCGATCTGGTGGAGGATGAGGTGCTGACCGCGATCCCCTGTGAGGACGCGGACATGGAAAGGATCTGTGATACCGCCAATGACGCGGTGCGCGTTCTGATGAGCGAGCTGGATCCGCAGGAGCGGCATCTGCTGGAGATGCGGTACTATATGGACATGAAAAACCCTGAGATCGGGGAAGTGCTGGGCATCAACGCGAAGGCTGTCAGCGAGCGGATCCGCCGCCTGACGGAAAAGTGCCGGAAGATCGCGGAGGTGCGTCATATACAGGAATGGCTGTGAACAGCGTTCAGGAAGAGGCGAAGCGTGGATTTGGCCTGTTCGCGGCGTATATTCATTTGCGGGCGACCGCTTGAATAAAAGAGGAGAACAAATGATGGACCTGTTGAAAAAAGCGGATTTTTCAAAGGAAACAGACCTGAAGGAACGCCTGTTCAGACAACTGTTTTCAGAACATATTCTCGCGTTTCCGAATCGTGAACAGTTGACCGATGATGAAACGGAAATGGTTTTCGCGGCGGGTGCTCCCGGAGAACAGCAGCCGAAGGCTGACAGGGTACAGGAGATCCCGGAGCGGAATAAGAACTGACGGCGCGGATCGTTTCTTATCACGGACGCGCGCGGAAGGACAGAAAAGAATATGCTTAAAATGGCCTTGCTCCCATGCCGGGAACAAGGCCATTTTTTGATTATGATCTCAGGGAGGTCATTCCGGTGTTACCATCTGACGGCGTACCAGATCGGCAAAAAGACCGTTCTTTTCGATCAGTTCTTCATAGGTGCCGTCCTCCGCGATGATGCCGTCCTTGAGGAACAGGATGCGGTCGCACTGACGGATGGTGGACAGACGGTGCGCGATCACAAGGCGTGTGCAGCGCATCTTATCCATGGCTTCGGAAACGTGCTTCTGCGTCACATTGTCCAGCGCGCTGGTGGCTTCGTCCAGGAACAGGATCTTGGGCTTGGGCGCGACCGCGCGGGCGATCATGAGGCGCTGACGCTGTCCGCCGGAGATACCGCCGCCGCCCTCCTGAATGATGGTGTGCATGCCCATGGGCATGGCGCGGATATCATCGGCGATGCCGGCGACCTCGGCGGCCTGCCACGCGTCATCCAGATTCAGCCACGGCGCGGAAATGGTGATGTTGGAGAAGATATCGCCCCAGATCAGCTTGCCGTTCTGCATGACCACGCCGATCTTGCGGCGGAGGGACTTGAGATCGAGACTGTCGATATTCTTCCGGTCGTAGTACACAGCGCCCTTCTGCGGCTTTTCAAAGCCCAGCAGAAGACGCATCAGCGTGGACTTGCCGCAGCCGCTTTCGCCCACGATGGCCACGTACTGGCCGGGGCGGATGCGGAAGGAGATGTCCTTGAGGATCTGACGATCGGATTCGGTGTCATACTTGAAGGACAGGTGGCTGACTTCGATGCCGCCGGAGAGACGGGTGACGACTTCCTTGTCTTCCGCCAGCTCGGGCTGCGCGTCCATCAGCGGCTTTACGATCTGCAGGACGGGGCGGATATCGGCAATGGTCTGCGCGATGCCTACGAGCGAGGCGAAGGCGGTGGCGATATAGCCGTAGGCGGCCATGAAGCTGTTGTAGTTCGCCACGGAGATCTGCATCTCGGTGGCCTTGTAATACAGAATGATGGTACCGATCAGGCTGATGGCGCCGGTGACGACATTGCCGAGCAGCATGACGGCAGGCGGGGAATAGAGCAGCTGCGCGTGCCTGGCGTACAGATTGCCCCAGCGCGCGAAGGCGCGTTTTTCCGCGCCGCAGGTGCGGATCTTCTGCATGCCGCTGATCACGGAGTGCACCATGCCGCTTTCCTTGGCGGCGATATTCATTTCTTTTCCGGTGATCTTGGTGGAGACCAGCACGGTGATGATGCCCCATACCAGCGTGGCCAGCAGGATCAGCAGGGAGGGCACGACCAGAGACGGGGAATAACGGAAGATCTGCGTGACATAGACCAGCGAGAACACGCCGGTGATACCCATGGAGAATACGGAAGAGACCAGCGCGTCGCACAGGGAATTGAGATAGCTGACATGCTGGCTGAGCTCACCGGAGCTGTAGTTGCGGAAGAAAGCGGTGGGCATGGAGAACAGGCGCATCATGGACGCGGATTCCACATTCATGCTCAGCTTCATGCCGATGCGGTTGAGAAGCAGTGTCTTGATCCCGTTGATCACCTGACTGGCGATGGTCACGCTGATCATGAAGACGACGACGGAGATCAGAAGCTGATAACTGCCGTAGGTGACCACCGATGAGAAGAGCAGGTTGGTCAGCTTTGGGATCACCATGCCCAGCAGCGTGATGATGGCCATGGCAACGAAATACCAGAAGAAATCAACAAAATCCAGCGAGGTGCGCATGTACTCGATCAGATCCCGGACGGAGATCGGGCGCAGCGGCATCGGGCGGTAGAAAACGATGGCTTCTTCATCGATCAGATCGGCGTTCTTGCCGGTGATCGTGATCATTTTGCCGGTGGTGAAATCGCGGAAGGCATAGCCGCCGAACTTGCGCGGGAGAAGCGCAACGGGCTTGCCGTCCTCCCGGCGCACGGCCAGCATGGCACCCACGGCATCCTTGTGCCAGCCCTTGCGCAGCTTGACGGTGCGGCGCATGATGCCGCAGGGCTGCAGGGCGTAATCCATCTGGGCATTCACATCCTTGATGGATTCGGGCACCTCACGGGGCTTTAAGTGGTAATACTTGCAGATGTCCTCAAGCGCGTCCTTGGCGGCGCGGCTTTCATCCTGCCAGGCCTGCTGGATCTTGCGGCCCACCACGGCACCTACGATGTTCAGGTAGGCTTCGGACAGGACCTCATCATCTTTCAGCTTCGCGTAGGCGATCTGATCATCAAACCAACTCATACTTTCACCCCCTTACTCGCTGCAGACCAGCGTGGTATAAAGACCGCCGTTGGCCAGCAGTTCGGCATGCGTGCCGCGTTCCACGACCTGACCTTTTTCCAGCACCACGATCTCATCACAGTCGCGGATGGTGGACAGGCGGTGCGCGATCACGATGCAGGTGATGCCGCGGTCGGTGATCCGCTTCACCACATCGTATTCGGTCTTGGCGTCCAGCGCGGAGGTGGCCTCATCCATGATCAGGATGGTGGGCTCCTGCGCCAGCGCGCGGGCGATCTCAAGACGCTGCCGCTGACCGCCGGAGAAGTCCTTGCCGTCTTCCAGCAGCCTGTGCTCATAGCCGCCCTCGCGCACCATGATATCCTCATGGATGCAGGCGTCGCGCGCGGCCAGGATCATTTCAAAATCCTCGATGGAGGTGTTCCACATTTTCACGTTGCCGGAAATGGTATCGTCGAACATGTTGATGTCCTGATCCACCACGGCCACGGAGCCGGTAAAGCGCTTGCGGTCGATCTCGGAAATGGGCTTGCCATCAAAGAGGATCTCGCCCGACCATGGCTGATACAAGCCGGAGATCAGCTTAGCCAGCGTGGATTTGCCGCAGCCGGAGGGGCCGACGATGAGGAGCTTTTCCCCCTTGCGGACAGTGAGATTGATGTCATGAAGGGTCGGCGCAGACTGGGCGGTGTATTGAAAGGAAAAATGCTCAAAGCGAAGCAGGATATCATTATCCATGGTGTTTCCTCCCGATAATAAGAAAAGCCGAATACCGAAGCATTCCTGCCGGGTATTCGGCTGCGGTTATCAATAGCTTATTCCGCCTTCAGGCTGCCCTTCTTGGGCTTGGCAGCGGCATAGGCAAGGCAGAGCAGAGTGCCCACCACGGCAGTGGTGACAATGTTCGCCACGGCGGAGACGAGGCCCTGAGCAAAGAGCTTCTCAACAGGCTCGGCATAGATCAGGATATCCATCACGCGAGCCACAGCGCCCCAGCAGATCACATGACCAACCAGCTGAATGAGATTGAACTTCACGATGGCAGCCTTGCCGAACTCGCCCTCGTTCAGCTTGAACTTTTTGCCCACAAGACCCATGATGCCGCCGAACACGCCGGAGGCGATGACCCAGCTCCACCACACGCCCCAGCCGTAGCTGAAGTCGATGAGGGCATGGCCGATGAGACCGATGAGCGCACCCACCAGGGGGCCGAAGAGCGCGGCCATGAAGGCCAGCAGGCCGTACTGGATGGAGATGTTGGTGTTAGGCACGGGGCTGGGGATCGCAACGAAGCGGCCCAGTACAAAGAACAGAGCTGCGCCGATGCCGATGGCTACGATGGTCTGAACAGATGACTTTTTCATACTTCTATTTCTCCTTTGCGATTTATGTGACTTCCCATCACAATGCATACATTATAGCAGAGATTCCGCCCCTGAAAAGCCTCGTTATATTCGTTAAAAATATCGTCAATGGCGCGGCAGAGCGCTCAGACGCTCTCCTCTGCAGCAGTTTCCTCCTCCGCGCTGCGGGAGCCGGCTGCTTTAAAGTGGGGCTTGCCCAGCAGCAGGAAAATGAGAATGTAATCGGAAAGGGTCGCGTTCAGGGTCTGCACGAGAGAGAGCAGCTTTGCTTGCATGGTTTTTTCCTCCACATAAAAAAATAAGCCGCCATTCAGGCGGCAGCTCCAAAGAATAGGAAACAAGGGGGAAAAAACGACCCCTGCTCTGTCCTTTTGCCTGAGAGATT
>CALCTW010000123.1 GCA_937907055.1 uncultured Clostridia bacterium
CTGTGCTGGGGAATAACGTCACCCTCTATCAGGGTGTCACGCTGGGCGGTACCGGCAAGGATACCGGCAAGCGTCACCCCACCCTCGGCAACAATGTCACCGTCGGCGCCGGCGCCAAGGTGCTCGGTCCCATCACGATCGGTGATCATGTCAAGATCGGCGCGGGCAGCATCGTGCTGAAGCCCGTTCCCGATCACTGTACCGTTGTCGGCAATCCCGGGCGCATTGTCCGCCAGAAGGACAATTCCAACAAAGTGGACCTCAATCATGGTGACCTGCCGGATCCTGTGAAGGAGCGTTTCGATCAGCTGCTCCGCCGTATCGAACAATTGGAGGAAAAGCTGGGCGAGCATCACAAGCCGGAAAGCGGCTTATAAACCGCGGTCATCTGCCTATTCTATAATCAATGTATCCCTGACGGGATCACCGGTCCCGCTCATATGATAAAGATCCACACGGAGGTGTTTTTATGCAGATCTACAATTCCCAGACCCGCAAGAAAGAAGAATTCGTCCCCATCACGCCCGGCAAAGTGGGCATCTATGCCTGCGGCCCCACCGTTTATAACTACTTCCATGTCGGCAACGCCCGTCCCTTCATCACCTTTGATGTGCTTCGCCGTTATCTGGAGCATCGCGGCTATCAGGTGACCTTCGTGCAGAATTTCACCGATATCGATGATAAAATGATCCGCCGCGCCAACGAGGAAGGCATCACCGTCAAGGAACTGGGCGACCGCTTCATCGAAGAATACTACAAGGACGCCGGCGCGCTGGGCATCCGTCCCGCCACCGTTCATCCCCGCGCCACCGAGCATATCGGTCAGATCATCGCGCTGGTCAAGAAGCTGGAGCAGAAGGGCTTTGCCTATGAAGTGAACGGCGATGTCTATTTCGATGTCAAGAAGGACAAGCAGTACGGCAAGCTTTCCGGTCAGAACATGGATGACCTCGAAGCCGGTGCCCGTATCGAAGTGGACAGCGTGAAGCACGATCCTGCCGACTTTGCCCTCTGGAAGGCGCAGAAGCCCGGCGAGCCCGCCTGGAATTCCCCCTGGGGCATGGGCCGTCCCGGCTGGCATATCGAGTGCAGTGCCATGAGCATGAAGTATCTGGGCGAAACCTTTGATATCCATTGCGGCGGCAAGGATCTGCTCTTCCCCCACCACGAAAACGAAGTAGCACAGAGCGAGTGCGCCACCGGCAAGCCCTTCGCCCACTATTGGATGCACAACGGCTTCATCAACATCGATAACGAGAAGATGAGCAAATCCGCCGGCAATTTCTTCACTGTGCGTGATATCCTCAAGGAATTCGAAGCCGAAGATGTGCGCATGTTCATGCTCTCCGCGCAGTACCGCAGCCCCATCAACTTCAGCCGCGAGATGATCGCGCAGGCGCATGCTTCCCTCACCCGTCTCTACACCGCCCGTGACAAGCTGCTGTTCCTGAAGAACGTGGCTCCCGTGCGTGAACTGAACGAAAACGAAAACAAGGTCCTCGCCAGCATCAAGGAATCCATCGCCCGCTTTGACGCCGCCATGGATGATGACCTCAACACCGCCGATGCCATGGGCGCTCTTTTCGAGATCGTACGCGAGATCAATGTCAATCTGAACGGCGACAGCGCGCTGCAGGCCATCGACGAAGCCTATGCCGCCCTCACCGAACTGTGCGGCGTTCTGGGTCTGCTGATGAAGGCCGCTGAAAACACCCTGCCCGAAGAGATCCAGGCGCTGGCCGATGCCCGTGTGCAGGCCCGTAAGGATAAGAACTGGAAACTGAGCGATGAACTGCGCGATCAGCTGAAGGAAAAGGGCTATATCGTAGAAGACACCGCCAAGGGTCAGCAGGTCCGCCGCGTGCTGTGATCCGTGTCCTAAAAAGGAGTCTGCCTTGAAAAAACGTTTCTCCGCGCCTGAGATCATCCTGCGTGCTCTGCTGATCTTAGGGCTCCTCGCGTGCCTCGCGCTGCTGATCATCGCTTCCATCCCGAAGTGGCAGGATCAGGCCGGTTTTGTCAGCAAGCCCATTATCGCCGCCGCGGTGCCTGTCTCGGATATCCGTCCTGTCGAGCCCGGATCCGGGAGGGTCAATATCAATACCGCGACGCTTGATGAACTGTGCGCTTTGTACGGAATTGGCACCGCCAAGGCCAATGCCATTCTGGCATACCGTGAGCAGAACGGCCCATTCCACTATCCGCAGGATATCATTTATGTCAGCGGCATCGGAGAGACCATCTACGAAAACAACAAAGACCTGATCGGGATATGAACCCTTCCGGGACAGCGAGTGCTGTCCCGTTTTTTGTTGCGTTTCTTTGTAATTTTCAGTTATCCCACGCCCGCGTTTTCATCATCGGGCACACATTTTCGTCCATATTCGCCATTTTTCACATATTTATCACCACTTTCCTGTATTATAGTTCATATTTTCGTTTATTTTCTCCACTTTTATGCACTTTTGCAGTCAAGTTTATATATTATTTCTCCACTTTCATGCATATAAACATCATTTTCCACACTTTGTTCAATTTTTGTTTTTCGGTGTACATTTCCGTTTTTCAATGTATAATTGTATACATGCATTGCAGAGCTTTCTGCTGCATGTTCCATCGACAGGAGGAAAAACCATGCTCGAAATATCCAACAAAACAAATCTTCTGGAACAGAAAAGCTACCGTTACTCCCTTCAGGATGTGGCGGAGCCGAATCTTTACCGTGATATCTATGATTATGATACGGTGCCGAAGATCCCGTTCAACCACCGCCGCGTGCCTATGGGCATGCCGGAGGAGATCTGGATCAGCGACACCTCCTTCCGTGACGGTCAGCAGTCGGTCGATCCGTATACGCCCGAACAGATCGAGCATCTGTTCAAGCTGATGAGCAAGCTGGGCGGCCCCTACGGTGTCATCCGTCAGAGCGAATTCTTCGTCTACAGCAAAAAGGACCGCGAAGCGCTGGAACGCTGCCGCAATCTGGGGCTCCAGTTCCCCGAGATCACAACATGGATCCGCGCCTCCCGTGAGGACTTCAAGCTGGTCAAGGATCTGGGCATCCGTGAGACCGGCATCCTCGTCAGCTGCAGCGACTATCACATCTTCAAAAAGATGAAGCTGACCCGTAAACAGTGCATGGAAAAATACCTGGCCACGGTCGCGGATGCTTTTGAAGCCGGCGTCATGCCGCGCTGCCATCTGGAGGATATCACCCGCGCCGATTTCTACGGCTTCGTCGTGCCCTTCGTCAATGAGCTGATGCGCATGAGCCAGGATGCCGGCATCCCCGTCCGCATCCGCGCCTGCGACACCATGGGCTACGGCGTGCCCTACAGCGAGGTCGCTCTGCCCCGTTCCGTCCCCGGCATCATCTACGGTCTGCAACATTATTCCGATGTTACCTCCGAAATGCTGGAATGGCACGGCCACAATGATTTCTACAAGGCCGTTTCCAATGCCACCACGGCGTGGCTGTACGGTGCCTGCGCGGTCAACTGCAGCCTGCTCGGCATCGGCGAGCGCACCGGCAACATCCCGCTGGAAGCCATGGTATTCGAATACGCTTCCCTGCGCGGATCGCTGGACGGCATGGATCCCACGGCTATCACCGAGATCGCCGAATACTTCAAGAATGAAATGGGCTACAAAGTGCCGCCCATGCAGCCCTTCGTCGGCCGCAATTTCAATATGACCCGCGCCGGTATCCACGCGGATGGTCTGCTGAAGGATGAAGAGATCTACAACATCTTCAACACCAAGAAGCTGCTCAACCGCCCGGTCTCCGTCATGATCTCCTCCACTTCCGGTCTCGCCGGTATCGCCTACTGGATCAATGAAAACTATCAGCTTACCGCCAATGAAGCAGTCGGTAAGAATGATCCGCTGTGCGTCAGCCTGAAGGCGTGGGTGGATGAACAGTACGCTTCCGGACGCACCGCCTCCCTGAGCACGCACGAATTGGAGACCAAGATCTCCGAACTGACCGGCGGCCGTCTGGGTCTGCTTTGATAGAGGAGAATGATATGGAACACAAAATGATATCCATTGCCGATCAGATCTTTTCCGAACTGGAACGCGCGATCCTGACCGGTGAATATGAGCGTGATGAACTGCTGACCGAGGTCGCACTTTCCGAAAAGCTCGGTGTCAGCCGCACCCCCATCCGCGAAGCACTGCGCCGTCTGGATCTGGAGCACATCGTGGAGATCACCTCCAAGGGCGCCCGCGTGATCGGTATCAACGAAACCGACATCAGCGATATCTATGATATCCGTTACAATGTGGAAGGTCTTGCCGCGCGCCGCACCGCCGAGCGCGCGACCGATGAGCAGATCCGTCACATGAAGGATGTGCTGGATCTGCAGGAATTCTACACCGCGAAGGATGAGCCCGATGCCATCAAGAACGCGGACAGCGAGTTCCACATCGCCATCTATCAGTCCTGCGCTTCTCCCACCTTGATGGACACGCTGGAGCCGCTCCACCGCCGCATCATCAAGTACCGCCGTGTATCGGTCACCCGCAAGGGCCGTGCCGCTGCCAGTCTTGAGGAGCACAGAGACATTTACAACGCCATTGCCGCGCATGACGGTGAACTGGCCGAAAAGCTCATGAAACAGCACATTCTCAACGCGCGTATCAGTATTCTGGGAGGTAAATGACATGGCACTCACAATTGCTGAGAAGATCCTCAAGGCTCACCTTGTTGAAGGTGAATTCAAAAAGGGCGAAGACATCGCCATCCGTATCGATCAGACCCTCACGCAGGATGCCACCGGTACCATGGCCTATCTGGCGCTGGAAGCGATGGACATCCCGCATGTGAAGACCGAGCTTTCCGTTGCCTACATCGATCACAACACCCTGCAGTGCGGCTTTGAAAACCCGGATGATCACATGTACATTCAGACGGTCGCCAAAAAATACGGCATCCGCTACTCCCGCCCCGGCAACGGCATCTGCCATCAGGTGCATCTGGAGCGTTTCGACAAGCCCGGCAAGACCCTGATCGGCTCTGACAGCCATACCCCCACCGGCGGCGGTCTGGGCATGCTGGCCATGGGCGCGGGCGGCATGGACGTCGCTGTCGCCATGGGCGGCGGCGCCTATCACATCACCTATCCCAAGATGTTCCTGGTGCGCCTCTCCGGCAAGCTCAATCCTTGGGCCAGCGCCAAGGACATCTCCCTGTATCTGCTCCGCATCCTGTCCGTCAAGGGCGGTGTCGGCGCCATCATCGAATGGGGCGGCGAAGGCATCAAGACCCTGACTGTGCCACAGCGCGCCACCATCACCAACATGGGCACCGAGCTGGGCGCCACCACCTCCATCTTCCCCTCCGATGAGATCACCCGCGATTTCCTGCGCATGCAGGGCCGCGAAGAGGACTGGGTGGAGCTGAAGAGCGATGAAGACGCCGTCTATGACCGCGTCATCGATATCGATCTGGCGGATGTCAAGCCCCTGCTGGCCTGCCCCCACTCCCCCGATGCCGTCAAGGAAGCCGAGACCCTGTCCGCAATCAAGGTCAGTCAGGTCTGTATCGGCAGCTGCACCAACTCCTGCCTGGCCGATATGCTGCGTGTGGCAGCCATCCTGAAGGGCAAGACCATCGCCGACGGTGTCAGCCTGTCCATCAGCCCGGGCTCCCGTCAGGTGCTCACCATGCTGTCCGACTGCGGCGCGCTGCAGGATATGATCGCCGCCGGTGCCCGCATCCTCGAATGCGCCTGCGGTCCCTGCATCGGTATGGGCTTCAGCCCCATGAGCGGCGGCGTCAGCGTCCGCACCTTCAACCGTAACTTCCTCGGCCGCAGCGGCACCAAGGACGCGCAGGTCTACCTCGCTTCCCCGGAAACCGCGGCTGCCTGCGCCCTCACCGGCTACATCACCGATCCCGGCACGCTGGGCGAATACCCCGATATCGTGATGCCTGAAGCCTTCAAGATCAACGATACCGGCGTCATCATGCCCGCTTCCCCGGAAGAAGCCGCCGATGTCGAAGTCGTCCGCGGCCCCAATATCAAGCCCTTCCCCCGCGGCCAGAAGCTGCCGGGTGAACTGAACGCGCAGCTCACCCTGAAGGTGGAAGACAACATCACCACCGACCATATCATGCCTGCCGGTGCCAAGGTCCTGCCCTTCCGCAGCAACGTGCCCAAGCTTTCCGAATTCTGCTTCGGCGTATGTGACGAGACCTTCCCGGCCCGCGCCAAGGAAGCCGGTGCCTCCTTCATCGTCGGCGGCAACAACTACGGTCAGGGTTCTTCCCGTGAGCACGCGGCCCTCGTTCCCATGTATCTGGGGGTCAAGGCGGTCATCACCAAGTCCTTCGCCCGCATCCACGTGGCCAACCTCATCAATGCCGGCATCGTGCCGCTCACCTTTGCCGATCCCGCTGATTATGACAAGCTGGATCAGGGCGATATGCTGAAGATCCCCGATATGTACGATGGTCTCAAGACCGGCTCCTTCACCCTGCTGGATGAGACCAAGGGCATCTCCATCCCCCTCACCGGTGTATTCACTCCCCGTCAGCAGGCGATGCTGCTGGCCGGCGGTCTGCTTAACTTCACAAAGGAGAATGCGTAATGACGAACGATCAGATCAAATCTGCTGTCGCGTATTTTGAACAGCTTCTGCTCAGCCAGGTCGAACGTGCCGAAAAGCTGAACCAGCCCAAGTCCCCCAAGGCCAACGGTGCCACCGTCATCGGTATCATTGACGGCGACGGCATCGGTCCCATTATCATGAATGAAGCCCGCCGCGCGCTCAAAGCCGTGCTGAAGGATGAGATCGCGAACGGCACGGTCGTCCTCAAGGACATCGAAGGCCTCACCATCGAGAATCGTCTGGCCCTCGGCAAATCCGTTCCCGATGACACCATGGCCGCGATCAAGACCTGCGATGTGCTACTGAAAGGCCCCACCACCACGCCCTCCGGCGGTCTGGCCGATAAAAAGAACACCGGCAACGGCGCCATGGAAAGCGCCAATGTTTCTCTCCGCCGCGCGCTGGACCTGTACGCCAACACCCGTCCCGTTGTTGTGCCCGAGGAAGGCATCGACTGGATGTTCTTCCGCGAGAACACCGAAGGTGAATACACCCTCGGCTCCAAGGGTATCGAGCTGGAAGGTCTGATGACCATGGACTTCAAGGTGACCACCATCGCCGGCACCCGCCGTATTGCCCGCGCCGCCTATGAATATGCCCGCAAGAACGGCAAAAAGCGCGTGAGCATCATCACCAAGTCCAACATCATGAAGAAGACCGACGGCATGTTCTCCAAGATCGCCCACGAAGTGGCGGCTGAATATCCGGAGATCGAGACCGACGAATACTACATTGATATCATGACCGCCAATCTGGTCAACAAGGCCATCCGCAATCAGTTCCAGGTGTTCCTGCTGCCCAACCTCTACGGCGATATCATCACCGATGAAGCCGCGCAGATCCAGGGCGGTGTCGGCACCGCGGGCAGCGCCAATATCGGCGATGAATACGCCATGTTCGAGGCCATTCACGGCAGCGCTCCTCGCCTGATCGAGCTGGGTCTCGGCGATTACGCCAATCCCGAATCCATCCTCACCGCCGCCTGCATGCTGCTGGATCACATCGGTCTGCAGAGCAAGGCCGCGCAGCTCCGTGCCGCCATGGCCAAAGCGCATGCCGCCGCTGCCGTCACCGGTGACCGCGACGGTGCCACCTGCGCCGCTTACGGCGATGCCCTGATCGCGAATCTGTAATCCCTTCGCGTCATAAAAACAGGACGAAACGATCTTTCGCTTCGTCCTGTTTTTTATATGCATCTTGATTGATCTTTACTGATAGACCACCGCGTAATAGGTATCATCAAACGCGTGCGGATCGATCATCACCAGCGAATCGGGCGGCATCACCAGATACCGCATCTCCCGGCAATCGGAGAAGGAACCGGCCGGCAGAGACCGCAGCCTTTCCGGCAGGATCACCACCTCCGCGCCGATGCCCTCAAAGGCGCTTTCACCAAGCTCCGTCAGCGACGCGGGCAACTGCAGCACCCCGTATGTATCCGCCATCAGCAGCACATCCGGCGCGCTGACCACCGGGCTGGCATTCCCTGCCGCGTCATAGGCTGTCACACGGCTGTGATACACTGTATTCGATACCTCGGCAGCGCTGACGGGCACACTGACCTCCACACTGATCGCTCCGCCGGTCGCCACGTCAAACGCGGTCACCTCATCGATGCCGTCTTCTTCATTCCACGTGGTCACGCGGATCAGCACCACGCCCACGTTATCCGAAGCCTCGCACAGCAGGCTGAAGCCTTCGGCATCCCGGCTCTCGACCGTCACCCGATTCACCAACGGGCTCTCTTCATCCGGGATCATATCCTCTCCCTGCTCCGTGCCCTGCACCATGTCGGCATACACTTTCGTCGCCAGCTCGCCCCGGAAGGAGGAGGTTCCCTCCTTATCCGCCGGGATCTCATAATAGCGACAGATATAATAACCGGCATTATACGCGCCGTTCACCGTATACAGATCATTTTCCGTCGCCGCGCGCCAGTTCTTGTACACATAATGATACGGCCCGGTCAGTTCATACTGCAGATAGGCCATCTCCGCCGCGATGCATTCCTCCTCCGTGATATGACGGCCGGAGGCGTACTGCTTATAATAATCCATCAATCCCCGGATACGGGTAAAATAGGTCCACTGCAGACTGCCGAGGCCGAAGATCGCCGTGGTATGCCCTTCATTGATCAGCTGCTCGACCAACGCGTCCACTTCATACAAGTCGATCGGAACGCCGTTCGCGTCGTTTCCATAGATCGTTTTCCCTGCCCATTTTCCGTATTTCTCCCAGTGACCGCCGTCATATTGCAGCCCTTTCAGATGGCGCACATAGGTCAGCGTGGTCGTGCTGCTGTAGTTCATGGACTCAAAATAGCCTATATTGCCCTCACGGATATAGTTCGCGATCAGCCCCGCGGTGAAGGTCAGCTCATATCCGGCTGAAAGCATGTTCCTCGCCAGTACCGCCGCGTGAGGACGCTTTGCCGTTGAAATGGACGGCGCGTTCAGCAGATTATATACCACCATCTCGATCTCTTCATCGCTCATGGCCCGGGCTGTCGGAAGGCGAAATGACACGCTCCCAAGAAGCAGGATCACACTCATCAAAAACACGCACAGGCGCTTCAGTTTCCCTTTCATCGTGTTCCTCCTTCTTCGGTATCGCTCATTCATGCTTTTTATTCTATCACATTCCTTCCGAATATGGAATCCCGGGTTTGCGGGAAGCCCGTTTCTTCTTATCTTCTTCCCGTTCTTCCGTATCTTCTGCCGCCCGCGCGTCCGGCCTGCCGCTCTTCATCCGGGTCGATCTCCTGATCCAGCATCAGGATCGAGACCGTCTCGCCCATTTGCGCGCGTCCGTCATTCCCGTTCAGCACAGGCGCGGCGATATTCCGGCCCTTCTTTCCCGTTTTCTCCGCGTTCGCGAGTGAAAAAGAGGCCAGGATCATCGTCAGAAAAAATATGCTCAAAATCTTCATCGTTCCGTTTCCTTTCCCGCAGTCTGTTTTCCGACTGTCTGCCCATAGAACGACCGATCCCGCTTCCGCATTCCCGCTTTTTTGATATTTCTTCGCGCTTGTCCGTTTGTTTACATCTCTTCTCTTGATTTCCGCGTTTCACCGGCGTACAATGATCTTGGATTCCGTTTTTACCCTTGTCCCGCGCCGCGACGCGGCGCAGAAAGGAGTCTCTCATGGCATTGAAAGAAGATCTTCAGCACGATGTCAAAAACTTCGGCAAAGCATTCACAGCCTTTGGAAAAGGCTTTCTTCGCAGCACCAAACAGATCACCGACACGGTAAAGAACCGCGTTTCCGATGAAGCCGCGCCTGTTCCGGACGATAATGTCTTCAAGGACGGCACCTGGCGGGAGACCGCGCGCGAATTCGGCAAGGCCTTCACCGGTGTTGGCCGCAGCGTTGCATCCGCCGTCACCGGCAAGCCGCTCACGGCTGCCCAGACCGCCGAGAAAGCCGATACCGAAATGAAAGCGGCGGTTCAGGAAAACGCCGCCCTCATCGATTCCGCGCTGGCAGAACAGGCGGAAGAACTGCGCAAACAGGATGAGGACGATCACTCCGTGATCCCTGAATAACTCCCCGGGACCCGTTTCCCGTGCAATCAAAGAACGACCGGAACAGCAGGTTTTTCCTGTCCGTCTCCGGTCGTTTTTATTATGCCATTATTGATCGATCTCAATACACCCCGGGCGTTCCCGGATCGTGATCGTGTTTCCTTTTTCGGGCGTCACCTCACCGGCAAAAACGCCCCAGATCCGCCTGCGGCGGCTCCACCAAAGCCCGGACGGAATCATCTCCGTATAATCAAACAACGGCTCCAGCTTCACATCGATCTCCCCGTTTTCGGATCTCACACGCCACGCGCCGTTCCCTTCCGTGTCCTTTTCCGGTTCGATCGTCACTTCTTCCAGCGGCTTCACCCTGCCGTCATAAAACAGCGCGCTTCCCGCGTTTCCTGCATCCTTCGCCGTTCCCGCCTCCACAGAAAAGCCCAGTTCCTTCTCTTCCGTCTCCGTGCTCATCACGGCAGCGCGGCGCTTTTGATCTCCGTGCCACACGCCGCAGCCTCTGTCCAGCACGGCAAAGGAATGGGACGGCGCGAACAGAAAAGCATTGCCGCCCAGCATCACCACACCCTTGGCCCGCATGCCGCAGCTGATCTGCCCATACCTGAAGTATACCGGCCTTCTGCCCATCGGGACCGCGGTCACAAAGCTCTCACCGGCAGCCGGCGCGATCGTCACATCAAATTGCAGGTCCTGCTTGTTCCTGAAGTTTTCGGCAGCCCCGTAATAACGCCTCAGTCCGTTCTTGATCTCAAAATGAATGCCGCGGTTCTTCCCGTTCACATCCAGCTTCTGAAGCCCGCGGTCAAACACCGCGTCCTGCCCCTGTTCCTTCGCGGTCAAAGTCCAGCGCAGCGTTTTGCTCCATTTTTCTTCTGCGTCCGTCACGGTCAGGCTGCCGGTCCGCTTTTTGCCCTTATCCCTGATCTCCAGTTCCAGCGCGTACCGGTCGCTCATGATCAGCACACGCTCCCATTCCCGTCCGGATCTTTTTCCGGCCCGGACGGCTTTCTTTTCATATTTCAGCACAGGCTGCCCGGCCCAGCCGGTCTGCACGAGCTCGCCGCGTTCGTTCAGCAGTGTACCCGCCATCAATCGCTTTTCTCCGTTCATCTGTTTCTCTTCTTCCCTTTTCAACCATACCGCGCGGATCCATTTCGCCCGCGTGATCTTCTCTTTATCATTATACCACACGGCCCTTCAAATTCAACCGCTCGCCTTTTTCCTTCCGATCGCTTAAAACCGCCGGTTTTCTTGACATCCCGGTTCCCGCAAGCATATAATCTGCCTGTAAACTCTTCGAACACCCAGTCAGGGGGTATATATATGATCCGTTCCCGCTTTCATCGTCAGTTCATCGCGCTGCTTTCAGTTCTTGTCATGCTGTTTTCCCTCCTTCCGGCTCCCGGAGCCGCGGCGGAAGAGGATCTTTCCGGCATCCTTCAGTTCAATGAACTATAGGTCTCCGCGTCCCCTTATTACAACACGCAGGGCTATGACTGGTTTGAACTGAAAAACACCACCCATTCCGCCCGCAATCTCAAAGGCTGGTCGGTCGTCCTGAACGGAAAGAAGGTCTTCACCTTTTCTTCCGGCTCCATCGGCGCGGGCGAATACCTGCGCGTATACTGCACAGAGGAGCCGCTGAAGAAGAACATTTCCACCGGCTTCCCACTTCCGGCGAAGGGCGGCACGCTCTGCCTGTACGATGCCGAAAGCACACTCGTCAGCCGTGTTACCTGGCCATCCCTTCCCGGCAATATCACCTACGGTCTCCCCGGTGATGAGGGCGCTTATCAGCTTCTTTCCGCTGCCACTCCCGGCAAAAAGAACAGCGCGGAGGGCTACAGTGAACGCTCCGCCGCGCCCGTGTTTGAAACCGACCCCGGCTTCTATTCCGGTACGGTCTCAGTCGTCATCTCTTCGCCCGAAAACGCCGCCATCCACTACACGCTGGATGGCTCCGCGCCCACCCTTTCATCGCCGCTCTACACTTCGCCGCTCACAATCTCCGAGACCACAGTCATCCGCGCCATCGCCAAAGCCGATGACCGGCTCGCCTCTGCCGCCGTCAGCGCCACCTATTTTATCGGTCTGGACGCGGATTTCGTCATCGTCTCCGTCATCTGCGATCCGGAGGATCTCTATTCCTCCCGCGGCATTCTGGTAAACGGCGGCAACACCACGCCCAATTATATGCAGGATTGGGAATACCCGGCCAATATCGAATACTTTGACGAAGAAGGCAGCTGTGTCATCAATCAATCCTGCGGCATCAAAGTCGCCGGCGGCATCTCGCGCGGCAAATCCCAGAAATCGCTGGCCTTCTTCGCCAGAAGCGCTTACGGCGATGACCTTTTCCGGTTCAATCCCTTCCCCCACCGCGATTATGATGCTGTCAAATCCTTCGTCCTCCGAAACGGCGGCTCCGAAGGCCTGGCGGATGGTCTGCGCTTCCGGGACGCCATGCTCACCTCCCTGGCGCTGGATTCTCACTGCCTTGTCACCGATGCCCGCCCCGTCCTTGTCTTCATCAACGGCAAGCTGTGGGGTCATTGCAATATCCGCGAACGCGCCAATAAATACTTCATCGGCGCGCTGGAAGGTGTCAGTGAAAAGGAGATCGATTCCATCGATATCCTCACGCAGGACGGCATCGTCAGCCATGGCAGCAATGACGATTACAAGGCCCTCAGCAAGTTCATGAAGACCCATGATCTGAACATCCCGGAAAACCTTTCCTATGTGTTGGATCAGCTGGATGTTGACAGCCTTTTTGACTGCGTGGCCTATCAGATGGCCGCCGGCAATATGGATCTGCACAACATGCGCTTCTACCGTGTACCGGGTGGCAAGTGGAAATGGATGCTTTACGATCTGGACACCGCCATGCGTCACACCGGCGCGCAGCCCATTGCCGATTTCACCAAGAAGGTCAATGAGACCCCCTCTGAAAAGTTCGATCACATCCCCTTCACCACCCTCATGCAGGTACCGGAAATGCGGGATCGCTTCCTGTGCCGGCTGGCCGAGATCCTGGAAAACTTCTTCACTTACGATGTCCTGTACACACGCGCCATGGAATGGCATGACGCGCTGCAGCCCATCATCCGCTACCACTGCACACGATGGACCTCTCTCACCCCCGATGGCTGGGAAAAGAACATCCGCGACAAGCTGCTCATCATGCGCCAACGCCCCGCCCTCATCCCGGAACACATTCAAAAATACTTCAAGCTCACCGATGCCGAGACCGAAGCCTACTTCGGCGAATTCCTCAGGCGCAACGCGGAGATGCTGACCCTGTATCCGGATTAAGACCATCGTCTCATCCCACCCGCTCCCCGGAATTCAACGATCATAATAAATGACCTCCCGGCGATGCTTTCCACCGCCGTGGGGTCATTTATTTCACAATGCCCACATGATTTTTACTAAAATCGCCTCCCATGGGAATAAACCCTCCTCTTCCTTCGTTCTATTGATGAAAACCATCCCGGAGGTCACATTATGAAACGTTGTCTGCTCCTGCTCCTTTCCCTTTTGCTCCTTTCCGGCGCTTTCGCGCTCGCGGACAACGCCGGGGAGGACCCTTTCCCTGCCCTGTACCCGGAGGGGCACACCGTGCTCTCCTCCGCCGTTTACGGAAACAGCGCCGCCGCCGTCCTGCGCGGCCCAAACGGCTGCTTCCTCACCATGCTGCAAAAGCAGGACACCCAATGGCGCGTCCTGTTTGAAAACCCACGTGCCGTAACGGAGGATTGCACCGTCTATTTGGACGCGGAGGATATCCTGATCCTGTCCATCCCCATGGGCGAATGCACGTCTGAGCAGTTCTATTTCACCCTGTAGGATGAATGGCGTTTATCCTCCGTGATCCGCTACATTCAGACCCTGTATCCGGAAGATGAGCCCAACACCGAAGAGCACGCCGCCCTCAAGAA
Organism: uncultured Clostridia bacterium; assembly: GCA_937907055.1. Lineage (GTDB taxonomy): Bacteria > Bacillota > Clostridia > Christensenellales > Aristaeellaceae > ZC3RG03. The sequence continues at coordinate 14,097 of CALCTW010000123.1, forward strand.
CGGGCTCTTATGCAGAGAAACGATCTGCACCAATGAGAATGACAACATCCTCGCCCGTCACAGCAAGGCCCCCCTGCCCGATGTGCTGACCGAAGAAGAGCATCTGCTTTCCGCGTTTTGCTGGTACGAGCCCGGCTTTAACGGAAACGGATACCTGACGGATGACAGCATGTGCGTCTCCGATACGATCCTGCGCAGGCTCTTTGCCGTCATCATTCCGGCAGATTATGCTTATGTAGCTGGTCTTCTGGCTGATGAGACCCTGCAGTTTATCGCGGACAAGCCGAATGGAGACCGCGTGCTGCTCTGCTGCGTCTATGACGATCCTCAGGCCGAATGGTAGATCACAGAAAGCACACCGCTCCCGGCCGGAACGAGGATGGGCATCGAAAACTTCACCACCACCATCAATCTCGGCCTGCAGGGTGTCGGCTTCAGCATCACCCGTTATGACAACGGCCAATGGGGTGCCTCCGGCTATCTGAATCAAGGCCTGTGGTTTGATATCGGTCCCTGCTGGATCGGCGAAGGCGGCTACTGGTGGAACACCTCCCCCGTTATCGGCGACACGCCCTGGAGCGATATCACGCGGATGGACTGGTCTCTGCTTCCCGGCAGTTTCGAGGAAGCAGCTTCCCTGATCGATCCCGCGAACTGGGCCACCCCGAACAACCCCAATCCTGCCGATCGTCTGCACCTGCGCAAAAAGCCCGATCAGAGCAGCGATTCGCTCGGCAAATACTACAACGGTACGCCTGTTCGTGTGCTTGAACGCGGCAGGGAATGGACAAAGGTGCAGATCGGCCGACAAACCGGTTACATGATGACCAAATACCTCGCGTTCGGGAAGGATATCAACCGATACCTCACCGCGCTCACAGGCAAGGTCCAGTCCCGCCCCATGATCAATGTCACGTGGGACGGCGCGCTGCCGGAGGCCGTGCCGGGCTACCGCTCCGCCGAATGGGTCATCATCGGCGTCATCGACTCGGATTGGTATCTCATCTGGCAGCCTGATCTCAATCGCTTCGGCCGTGTCCGTCAGTCGGAACTGTGGGACGGCAACGGCTGATCCACTTACACTCCATAACCCGTATATGCTGAACGCCGCGGATCTTTCTTCCGCGGCGTTTTTATGATGCTTACCCCTCAGTCAAAAAGCTTACCGATACAACAAAAAACGCTGACCTTTTTCAAGATCAGCGTTCATGGTGCGCCATCAGGGACTCGAACCCGGGACACCCTGATTAAGAGTCAGGTGCTCTACCAACTGAGCTAATGGCGCATACATCACCTTGGATGCAGGAAGAATTATAGCACGATTTTCCCCCTTGTCAATACTTTTGCGAAAAAATTTCGCACTTAAGTGCCAAACAACATACAATCGGACACTTCCTTATTCATTATTCCCGCCATCTGCATAAAAACAGTTATTCATAAAAGCCCCGCTGCCGGTAAACCCGACAGCGGGGCAAATACATGTTATGAAGGTTTATATTGGATCAATTACTGAAAGATGTTGAGCCAAGATCAACCCAAATCGCAGGACGAACCGCGACATACGGCGAATTCGCATCATCACTGTGAATAATACCGCTGGTATAAATATCCGACGCCTGATTATCATCCAGACCGACAGATCTCAGCCACCAGTACACATTTCCATTCACCTGATTATACAGAATCGGATTCTGCATCACATATTCCGTTCCAATGCAGACACGCTGATCCGAAGATGCAAAGTAACGCAGAACTTCCTGATAGCTCAAGCAGAAAACCCGGTCCTCAGTCGAGACACCGTTATTCGTACGGAATGTTGCAAATCCTGTCTCCGGCCCATTGTCCAAAGTTATCCGGCAAATAGCAGTCTGCTGATTTTCCGTAAACGCAGTATTAATGAACTGATCATTCAACCAGGAACGGAGATAAGAGTGTTCCCAACTGGTTGTATCTGTCGTCAGGGAATAACGGCACTGATCCAGTGCGTAGCGGCTGATGAGAAGCGCTCTATCCCCTTCTACTGCCAGAACGATCCATTCAATTCCTTCGGTACCATTATCCAGATTGTTATCCTGTTCGTATCGGCCAAAGACAACGATATCTCCCGCCACCGCATGGATTGCATTTCGGGTCTCATATTCCTGAACAAATCCCTCCAATGCTCCAACGCGGGCATCGGTCACGACGTTGCTCTCCTCAATCGCCTTAATTCCCGCAGTTGTTACGCTATCAGTTTCTCCAAGACTGGTAAGCGTATTGTTAATGGTCGCTGTTTCTGCATTCAATACCGCAATTCCTGCCTCATTCGCATCTGCTCGGCTCGTCAGCGTTGTGATATTGGCTTCACTCGCGTCTGCACGGCCCGACAGGGTTGAAATGCTCGCTTCACTCGCGTCCGCGCGACCTGACAGGGTTGTAATGCTTGCTTCACTCGCGTCTGCGCGACCTGACAGGGTTGAAATGCTCGCTTCACTCGCGTCTGCGCGGCCTGACAGGGTTGTAATGCTCGCTTCACTTGCGTCTGCGCGACCCGACAGGGTTGTAATGCTTGCCTCACTCGCGTCTGCGCGACCTGACAGGGTTGTAATGCTTGCCTCACTCGCGTCTGCACGACCCGACAAGGCTGTAATGCACGCTTCGCTCGCGTCTGCACGGCCCGACAGGGTTGTAATGCTCGCTTCGCTCGCGTCTGCTCGACCCGACAGGGCTGTAATGCTCGCTTCGCTCGCGTCTGCACGATCCGACAGTGCTGTAATGCTTGCCTCACTCGCGTCTGCGCGACCCGACAGTGCTGTAATGCTCGCTTCGCTCGCGTCTGCACGACCCGACAGAGTAGTAATGCTCGCTTCGCTCACGTCCGCGCGACCCGACAGGGTTGTAATGCTCGCTTCGCTCGCATCTGCACGACCTGTCAGGGTTGTAATGCTCGCTTCGCTCGCGTCTGCACGACCCGACAAGGCTGTAATGCTCGCTTCGCTCGCGTCTGCTCGACCCGTCAGTGCTGTAATGCTCGCTTCACTCGCGTCTGCACGACCCGACAAGGCTGTAATACTTGCCTCACTTGCGTCTGCGCGACCGTTCAATACCGTAATATTCGTTTCAGCGGTATCAGCACGACCGCTTAATGCCGTGATATTAGACTCACTTGCATCTGCTCGTTCAGTCAATACTGTGATATTGGTCTCACTCACATCCGCACGACCGGCCAGTGCTGTGATATTCGCTTCACTTGCGTCTGCACGTTCGCTTAAAGCCGTAATCTCCTGATCTTTTTCCTGGTTCAGGGAAGCAATCTGTGTTTCCACACTGTTCTTCAGCAGCAACAGAAGAACGCCTAATGCAATCTCAGCGATAAAAATGATTGCAACTGCAGCCACCAGAATTCGGTTCCACGTTTTTCTTCCGTCACTCTTCATGTTGTGTTCCTCCCGTACTCAACGGACAATATGTTGTTGTTTGTTGGTATCAATATACCATAAACGCCATTTTATGTCAATAGAAAAAGAAATAAATTACATCTATTTTAATTTTATATATAAGAAATCCTCTATTTACCACCTTATTCTTCGTGCAAAAAATGCTGTTGTTATTTTCAGCATCGAATCCTTCCTAAATTCACGCTTTCACCTTGCGCATTCCCCTTCATCTGTAATAAAATAAAGGAAGATCGATCTTTGGGAGGTTTTCCGATGAAAGGTTTTGATTCTCTTACCGTCCGTCCCGGACGTTTTTATCTTCCGGATGAAAAGGATATCCCCCTCTGGCCCATCGTGGCCTGTGATCAGTACAGCGCGCAGAAGGATGTGTGGCAGCAGGCTTATGATGCCGTGGGCGATGCCCCCTCCGCGCTGAAGCTGATCATTCCGGAAGCCTATCTGGATGAAAGCGATACCCGTGTTCCTGCCGCCTGCGCGCAGATGAAGCAGTATTTGGCCGATGGCACGCTGAAGGAAGCGGTGAACGGATTTGTGCTGGTGGAGCGCGCCACCCAGTCCGGTGTGAAGACCGGCCTTGTGGTCACCGTGGATCTGGAGGATTACTCCTTTCTCCCCGGCACCAAGAGCGCCATCCGCCCCACGGAGGGCACCATTGTGGAGCGCATCCCGCCCCGTCTGAAGGTGCGTCAGGATGCCGATCTGGAGCTGCCCCACATCCTGCTCCTGATCGATGATCCGCAGGATACTGTGATCGGCCCCATTTACGCGGCGCGTGACGCGCTCCGTCCGGTCTATGATACCGATCTGCTGCTGAACGGCGGCCACATCCGCGGCTGGGCTGTGGAGGATGAAGCGCGTCTTTCCGGTGTCGCGAACGCTTTATCTGCCCTGCGCGCCCAGCTGAATGACGGCGGCATCCTCATCGCGGTCGGCGACGGCAATCATTCTCTGGCCACCGCCAAGGCGCACTGGGAAAATGTGAAGGCAACCCTCACCGAAGAAGAACAGAAGACCCATCCCGCCCGTTTCGCCGGCGCGGAGATCAACAATATCTATTCCCCCGCGCTTATCTTTGAGCCCATCCATCGTGTCATCTTCGATACGGATGAAGCCGCGGTCATGACCATGCTGCAGGATGCCGGACTGGAAAAGACCGAAGGCCCTGCCGATGTGACCATCGTCACCCGTGATCACACCGTCGCTTACCGCATCACACGTCCCCTGCACACGCTGCCCATCGGCACTGTGCAGATCCTGCTGGACCGCGTAAAGCCGAAGTTGGATTATGTGCACGGCGAAGACGCGGTGCGTGAGATCGTCAAAAAAGAAAACGCCGTCGGCATTCTGGTGCCCGCCATGGAAAAGAGCCTTCTTTTCCCGGCAGTAGAGAAGAACGGCCCGCTTCCCCGCAAGACCTTCTCCATGGGTGAAGCCAACGAGAAACGCTATTACATGGAAGCTGGAAAGATCCGCTGACCGCCGATACTTATCCGGAAGGAAACCTGATGATAAAGAAAAATGATCTGATCGAGCTGGAGATCCTGCGGCTGGCAGGCGCGCGCGGCTTCGCGCAGCATGAGGGCATGGCCGTCTTCGTGGAAAACGCCCTGCCGGGCGAAAAGGCGCTCTGCCGTATCCTGAAGGCCGATAAAAATTACGCCTTCGCCCGGGTGGAAACGCTGCTGTCCGCCTCTGCTGACCGCCGTGAGCCCGATTGCCCGTATTACGCCCGCTGCGGCAGCTGCACCTGCCGTCATATGGATTATGATCTCACCCTGAAGATGAAGCAGCAGGAAGTGCGCGATGCCTTTTCCCACTTGGCCGGGATCGAGATCGCGGTTCCGCCCGTCATCGGGATGGAGCAGCCGTACTACTACCGAAACAAGATCTCCATGCCGGTCGCGGGTGTGTCCGGCACGCCGGTCGCCGGGTATTACGCCCCGCGCAGTCATCGCGTGACCGAGGTACACAACTGCCTTGTGGCCATGCAGTCCGGCAATACCATTGTATAGATCACCCTCCAGTGGATGAAGAAATTCGGCATCGCGCCCTATGACGAGGGCAGCGGCAAGGGTCTCATCCGCCACATCATGTCCCGCGTATCCACCGATGGCAGCTGCATGGTGGTCATCATCGCCACCGCCGCGCTCCCGCATGAGGCAGAGCTGACGGGCATGCTCCGCGCTGGGGTGGAAAAACTGGTCTCCGTACAGCTGAATATCAACCGCCGCCGGGATAATGTCATTCTTGGCGATACCTGCCGTGTGCTGTGGGGGCAGGAGCGTCTGCGCGACACCCTCTGCGGCCTCACGTTCGATCTCAGCCCGCTTTCCTTCTTCCAGATCAACCCCGTGCAGACCGAAAAACTGTACCGGACGGCGCTCGATCTGGCCGATGTGCAACCGGATGAGACCGCTGTGGATCTCTACTGCGGCGCGGGTACCATCACGCTCTCCCTTGCCCGCAGGGCCAAATTCGTCACCGGCATTGAGATCGTGCCCCCGGCCATCGAGGACGCGAAGAAGAACGCCGCCCGGAACGGCATTGCCAATGTCAGTTTCCACGCCGCCGCGGCGGAGGATCTGCTGCCCAAACTGGTCAGCGAGGGTCTCCGCCCTGATGTCATCATGATGGATCCTCCCCGCAAGGGCGCGGAGGAAAGCGTGCTGCGCGCCATCGCCGAATGCGCACCCAAGCGCGTCGTTTACGTCAGCTGTGATGTGCACTCTCAGGCCCGCGATGTCAAACTGCTCACCGCGCTCGGCTACCGGCTGGAAAAGGTGCAGCCGGTCGATATGTTCCCCTTCACGGAGCATGTAGAAAATGTGGCGCTTCTCACAAAAGCATAATCCTCAATAAACCAAAAAGCACAGGATCATCCCGATCCTGTGCCCTTTTTTTGCTTTATGCTTTCACATCACAGTTTACTTATAAAGGCCGACCCATGTATGCACATATGCATCCGATGTGATTTACTCAACGAATTATTGTGCAAGAAAGCTGTGCCAGATATATCCGGTCATTCCAATTGAGTCAGGATCAGTCGGACCATTGGGCCATAATACCACACGAATCCACCCCTTATCCGCACCACAGTCTGTTGCTAACACATTGACGACAGTATCAGCATCGAGATGAGCCAGTGATTTGGATGATATATCAGGTTCTTGCCTAAGGTTGACCCAATTTACATTAGATACGCACATGGTTTCAGCCCTCAGATGACCGTTGACCAATAAGTGCTGCGCTGAATGAATCCGTTCATCATATGCTCGGGGGCTATCAAAGGCCTTTGACTGATAGCGATCATTCCAACAATGTAGCGACTGTGTTCCATAAAAGAGCTGCAGGTCTTCTCCGAATGTATTTGCATCAATCTCGTAGCGTTCAAAAACACCGCCGACAGCAAGACCATATCTTGATTCCCAGAAGTAGGCCGTCATCCGCAAGGAGGCATAGCCGTCATTTTCCCAGGAAAGGATGACCTTTTGCTCCGGGTAGAGGATATAATTGCAGAATTCCAGCTGAACAGGGTCGCCCCAACTGTAGGTTTCGCGCTGCCAGCGGCAAGTGGTCTCTGGCGGAATGAAGGCTTGCTGATCATTGTTCCAGATTGCCACGGTTTGATATACATTTGACGCACCCTCTGCTACCAGCAGAACAAGGTCCGAATAGCCGTCAAAGTTCAGGTCCTCCATTCTGGCCAGCGGAACGATATCCTAAATTCCGGGAGTTTCTATGGATGCATAGCAGAATTCCTGCGCATGTCCGTCGGCATATGTAATATGGACGAGGAGGCTATGAGGACGATCTCTTGTTTCATCTGTAAACACTTTTGTAATCTGGATGTTGATTGGAGAAATTGATTCGTGAATCTGACCATCCAGTTCAAAAACCACTTTCTCGGCGATGCAGTTGAAGCTAACTAAAACCAGCAAACATACGACAAACAGTGCAGCAGTTATCTTCCTCATGATACATAGTACCTCCGTGATTGATGTTCATAGATAAAACGGGTATTCCGTAACAAATCTTTCAACATGTTTCAATTGAGTTTACCTGACAGAAACCCCAGCAGGTTCTACATTGGGTTCTTCAAATGTGACCAGCATATCTCCATTGTTCTGTTCAATGCTCTTCAAGCTAATACGCGTACCATCTTTCATCACAGCGACATTGTCGTTTTCCACTCGGTCATAGGGAGTAATGTCACAAATGTATTCACCTTCCTGACTGTATAGCATCCATCGGTCTGTCCCTGTCTTCTTATTCATCTCAATGATAACATAGCCATTTTCAGGATCAAAATCATAAACAGTGAAATGAATCATTTTGTTTCCTGCTTCAAGAAGTGGCCGGATAGAAAGCATCTCGCCATCGCATGACAGTGTAATCAGCTCCAACTTGCCAATTCCATTCTACTCTGTCCGGTATATGACTGTTATCCTGCCATCGGGAAGGAAGGCCGGTGCTTCCATAAACTCATACTTTGCTGTATGCCGGCAAAAATTCCACAGCACATTTCCATTGTTGTTAATGCAAGTCACCCAGCCACATGGACCATCCTTTGTCCGGCTGCCAAGCGTTCCATCGGAAGACTGGGTCAGTCCACTCATTACAATTTGATCATCCTCGCTTACCGTAATGAAATAAAGAGCATCAACTCCGCTTCCACCGATAATAAAGCTTGCCTTAGGTGTAAAGTAGTTGGAATTAATGAGAACATATTCCTTTCTAACCCAACCGCTATAACGTTTGCCCTCTTCATCACGGTAAACGATATTGTACCATGAGCCATTTTCTTCTATCACTGTACAATTTGCCCCATACGTCAGTGTATGATTGATATTTGATGTGACATCCGGCATCTCCCTTAACGAGAGGGATTCACACACCACAAAGCCTGTATCGTATCCGTTGTATTCTTCGCTTGAATCACCATCGAAAACACTCATATTTATTCCAATGATCATATCAGGATTCGCCACAATCCAGCCCTGCTGCGTAATTCCATTTCTATCCCGATAAGAAATCCTTGTCCACTCTATCGGAACATTCGAAAAGAAATAGGAGTCAAAAGCAGAACCTGCCTACGTTGTAAGTTGTTCCATCACCTCATATTCCATTCCTTCGTCTAAAACAGTAACAATTTGCATTTTTCGTCCGTCATCTGTTACCTTGAAAACATCCGTTGCTTGTTGAAGCGTTTCAGCACTACAAGAAATAATACTTAATGATAATGCGATTCCAACAAGCAAAAAGATTGTGAGTTTTTTCATCGTCATCTTCCTCCACCTTACATTTTCACGGTATGTAGAATCATGATGTTGGTCTCGGTTGACAACATCCATACAATAAACGAAACCGCCCCAGGTTTTCTTCCTTAAATATGATAAATTTGATAAAGTAGTTGATAATCCTTTTGTTGTTTTTTCTTGGTTGCTTACTGCAAATGAATTTCCATTTTCCGTGATAGTTCTTCCCTGTCCTCGACGCTGAGCAGAAGTGTTATTTCTATCCGCTCATCTTTTTTCCTTTCCTCTCATGCTTGAATAGTATTCCATGATATACTCTGCTATCCGCTGATCTCAACGCTATTGCGGAAAAGCATTTTAACCTAACTACTGAAAGCGCAATGTGATATGCCCCATCCAATCCAAAAGGCACAGGATCATCCCGATCCTGTGCCTTTTTTGCTTTATACTTTCACATCACAGTTTACTTATAAAAGCCGACCCATGTATGCACAAATTCTCCGCGTTTGCCAAACAGGTTGATCACCTTGCCGTCATTGTTCCGGTACTGCGAATAGGAGCTGTGCGCGCCCATATCCATATACAGCGCCGTTTTCACGCCCAGTTCCTGCACCACGCGGATAAAATCGGCATAGCCCATGATCTTCTTGCTCTCAACGATGCATACCCTGCCGTTCAGTTCCGCCATCACGCGGTAGCAGCGGCGTTTGGTGAGGATATCCCTTGTCTTCTCGCCGTTCCAGATGGCCATGAACTGTTCAAAGCCATCTCCGCCATGTGCGGCGGCCTCGCGGACGGCGTCATCCGGGTTCTCCAGCGTAAACCGGGCCTGCCCGTCATAAAAGGTGAACGCGCTCAGGTTGTTCTCCGCCGCGCCCTCATAATAAACGCCCTTCGACGCGTGCGCGCCCACCACATTTCCGTGGCGGCTCGACAACTCATAGGTGTGGAAAAAGGCAGAGGTCACAAACATCGTCAGGTTTTCATCCTTCATGGAAGGGCAATCCTGATAAACAAAGCGGATCTCCCGGTACTGCGGAAAGAAAACATACAGTTCATCCGTTTCAAACACATAGCAGTTTTCCGCGTTCTCCGCCGCTTCCATATCCAGTGTCTGAATATCGCCCTTGGCATCCGGCACAAGCACGGCATGAAACTGCGCCGCCATGGTCAGAAAAAGATACACAGCGGCAAGGATCGTCACCGGGAATGAAAGATGATTCAGTTTCAGGAACAGGCGGAACAGCTTGCTCCGGGGCTTTCTCTCCTCCTGCAGATACCACACCAGGTTGGCCGCCTCCACAGCCGTGAGCAGCCACAGCGCCAGATTCACCATTCTTGAAAAGCCCTGGATCAGCAGCAGCATCGTCATGCAGAAAATGCACAGCAGCAGGCCGAACAGATACATGACGACCAGTTTCTCATTGCGTTTCATCGTCATTCCTCCCTGCGGTAAATGTTCAGGATCTGTCCGTCCACCGTCAGATAAAGCTCACAGCAGGCGATCATGATAAACAGGCACAGTTCCGCCAGACAGCCCAGTGCGTTCGCGGTCTGCCTGAGCAGATCACCGGCGATCAGCCATCTTTCCACGGTCATCACAAGGAAGCAGATCAGCAGAACGCAGATCGAGATCTGATTCGCGATCAGCTTGGTACGGCCGCTGTTTTTGCCCAGCCGGATGGTGAAATGATTGTATGTCACCATCAGGATCACAAAGCACACCATCAGGTGCGTGGAGAAGAGCATGCATTGCAGCATCCCCATGGAAACGATGGTATCTACGCCCATGTTCAGATACTGTTCCGAAAGATACAGATACCGGCAAAGCTCCACCAACAGCAATCCGCCCACCAGGCCGCCTGTTCTCAGCAGATCCTCCTTCTTCCACGCCGCAGCCAGCCCGGCGCTCATCAGAAAGATCAGCGCGGCCCTGGCTGCCGTAAACAGTGTCAGCTGTCCGGTCACCGCCATCAGGCCGGTGCTGATGATCAGCAGAAGAAAAGCCCCGGCAGCCGCGACAGCAAAGGTCTTCTTATTCAGAAACAGGATCCGGTACCAGATCATATTGCCCTCCTGAAAATCACATTGGTTTTCGTCCCGCGTTCCCCCGTTCAGGATCACGGAACGCGCAGGATGTCAGGCACCCGGCAGGCATCATCCATCCATCCTTAGCATACCATAAGATCAGCAAAAAATGAAGCCGCGTTTCTTCCCTTTCGCGTTCGGTGGTTCATCAAAAAACGCATCTGTGAAAAAAACAAGCCCCTTCCTCCATGTATCGGAGAAAGAGGGCCTGATGTTTATAACGTATTGATCCCGGATCAGTTGGCGAAAGCCGTGGAACCCAGATCCACCCACATGGCGGGACGCACAGCCACATAGTCCACATCCACGCTCTGGCTGTTCACGATACCGGTCATATAGATCGCGGAAGCCTCGCCGTGGGCAAGACCGGTGGAACGCAGCCACCAGTAGGCATTGCCGGTCATGGTGTCATACACACCGGGCTGAGACGCCACATAATCCGTCACAAGGCAGGTGCGCTTTTCGGAGGTACCGATGTAACGGAGCACTTCCTGATAGCTCAGGCAGAACACCTTATCCGCAGTAGCGGCGCCGTTTTCATTGCGGAAATAGGCATAACCGGTATCCGGGCCGTTATCCAGCGTGGTGGTGATGATGGCATCCTGCTGACCCTGATTGAACGCGGCATTGATGAAGGTGCCGTTCAGCCAGGCACGGAGGTCGGAAGTTTCCCAGGTGTCATTGGCTTTCTCGCTGGCAAATTCCTGCTGGTCCAGCACATAGCGGCTGATCAGCAGCGCCTTATCGCCTTCGATAGCCAGAACGATCCATTCGATCTCTTCCTTGCCGTCGGCGGTGTCGTTATCCTGTTCGTAGCGGCCAAAGAATACGTTATCACCCACCGTGGTAGTGATCGCCTGACGGCGCTCATAATCCTCCACAAAGCCTTCCAGAGAATTCACGCGGCCGTTGGTCGCGGCGCTGTTCTGCTGCATTTCGGTGATCGCGGCGTTCATTGTGCCGGTCGTCGCTTCCAGCGTGGTGATGGCGGCGGCGGATTCATTCGCCTTGGTCTCCAGCGCGGTCACGGCAGCCTCGGCAGCGGTCACCTTTCCTTCCATGTCAATAAACTGCTCGCGGGCCGCGTTCACGCTGCCGCTCAGGGTAGCAATGCTCGTGCCCGTATCAGTCATCTGCGTTTCAAGCGCGGTGATGGATGCACCGGTCGATTCCTTCAGTTCGCTTAAGGCCAGCTCCGCGGAGGCATCCTTCTCTTCCAGAGAAGCGATGTTGGCGGTCAAGGCCTGATCAGCCTGCTGCAGCTGAGCGATCTCATTTTCCTTGACGGAAGCGATCTCTTTTTGCAGATTGTTGTTTGATGTGAAAAGAAGGATCCCCAGCACGATCTCGATCACCAGAATGATGACCACAGCCGCAATCAGGACGATCTTTCCACTTCCGTTTTTCTTCTGTTCCGACATCCCATATTCCCCCTTGCTTAACGCAGAAGTATATTCATCTATATTTTATCATTTACAGGGCAGAATGTAAATATTGTTTCCCCCGTTTCAAATGTCTACATTCCTGCTTTTTTGTTGCTTTTCTATTGCTTTTTTATTTAGTTTTTCGTCGATTTATACAATTATTCACGTCTTTCCTTCCGTTGACACTTTTCCGCATCAAGCGTACAATACATCATGCTGAATATGATCGGCCGCACCGCCTCCGGTCAGAAAGAAAAGGTAGCATCCCAATATGATCAAACCGAATTTTCCCGACCGTTCCACATTAAAAACGGTCGTCGCCATGGCATGGCCCGCCATTCTCGAATCCTTTTTTGTCGCGCTCGCGGGTCTGATCGACAGCTATATGGTCTCCACCATTGATACGAACGGCTACGCTGTCGCGGCGGTCGGTCTTACCACGCAGCCCAAGTTTCTGGGGCTTGCCATGTTCTTCGCGGTCAATGTCTCCGTCTCCGCGCTGGTCGCGCGGCGTCTCGGTGAAAAAGACCGGAAGGACGGCAACCGCGTGGCGCTCACCGCCTTCACCTTTGTCATTTTGATGGCCATCCTCTTCAGCATCCTCTTCACCGCCTTTGCCTCCCCCATCATTGAGTTCTGCGGCTCCACGGAGAATACCCACGCCGATGCCGTGGTATATTTCCAGATCATCATGGGCGGCATGATCTTCAACTGTGTGCAGATGGTCATCAACGCGGCTCAGCGCGGCAGCGGCAACACCCGCATCACCATGACCACCAATGTCGTTTCCAATACCGTCAATGTCATCCTCAATTACCTGCTCATCGGCGGCAATTGGGGCTTCCCCAAGCTGGGCGTCCGCGGCGCCGCCATCGCCACCGTTCTCGGCACCGTCGTTGCCTGCATCATGAGCATCTGCTCCATCGCGGGCAGGAAGACCTTCATTTCCATCCGCTTCATGATCGCTGAAAGGCTTCGTCCCGCCATTTCCGCGGTCAAGAGCCTCATTCACGTCGGTTACGGCATCTTTTTCGAGCAGATGCTCATGCGCTTCGGCTTCATGATGACCGCCATCATGGCCGCCTCCGCCGGTGACGCCCCCATGGCCGCGCATCAGGTGGGCATGAACATCCTCTCGCTCTCCTTCGCGTTCGGCGATGGTCTCCAGTCCGCCGCCGTCGCGCTCATCGGCCGCAGTCTGGGTCAGGGAGATCACTCTCTGGCCAAGAAATACGGCAGCACCTGCAAGTGGCTGGGCATGGCGATCTCGGGCGTTCTGGCGGTCGTGTATCTGCTGGGCGGCAGAACGCTTTACAATCTCTTCTTCCCCGAGAACGAAGAGATCATCTCCCTCGGTGTCATGGTCATGACGGTCATCGTCTTCGTCGTCTTCTTCCAGATCTCGCAGGTCATTTACATGGGCTGCCTCCGCGGCGCCGGCGATACCCTGTATACCGCCATCGTCTCCACCCTCTGCGTCAGCATCATCCGAACCGCTGTCAGCGCGTTCTTCTACTATATCATCGGCTGGGGCCTCTTCGGCATCTGGCTGGGTGTTCTGGCGGATCAGCTGGGCCGCTTCATTCTGGGCGGCATCCGCTACCGTAAGGGCAAATGGGTCAACATCAAGATCTGACCCCATCATTTTCAATCAAGGAGATTTCTTCCCATGCGTCAGGATCGTATCGCGCGTGTTCTGTCTGAATTGCAGCAAATGGGGCTTTCCCAGCTGCTCATTACCGATCCGCGTTCCATCGATTATCTCACCGGCGTTTCCGTCGCCCCGTTTGAGCGTTTCTTCGCGCTCTTCCTTTCCGTCTCCGGGCGGCACACGCTTTTTCTCAACGCCCTGTTTCATGTACCGGAGGATGTTCCCATCGCGAAGATCCGCTACACGGATACCGATGATGTCACGCCGCTTCTGGCCTCTGTGATCGATCCCGCCCTGCCGCTCGGCGTCGATAAGGATATCAAGGCGCGCTTCCTGCTGCCGATGATGGATCAGAAGATCGCGTCCGGCTTCGTCAACGCCTCCTTCGCGGTCGATATCACCCGCGGGGTCAAGGATGACGCCGAGCGTGCCCTCATGCGCATAGCCAGTCAGATCAATGATCAAGCCATGGCCCGCTTCATGGGGCTGGTCCGCGAGGGCATCACGGAAAAACAGGTGGCTGATCAGATGCTCGCGATCTATCAGGAACTGGGCGCGGATGACTATTCCTTCTCCCCCATCGTTTCCTTCGGCGCCAACGCTGCCGATCCCCATCATGAGCCGGATGACACCCCGCTGCGGGATGGAGACTGCGTGCTTTTCGATGTCGGCTGCCGGAAGGACGGCTATTGCAGCGATATGACCCGCACTTTCTACTTCCGCCATGCCGATCCGCACGCGCGGGAGATCTACAATATCGTCCGCCGTGCCAATGAAGCCGCCGAAGCGCTCATCCGTCCCGGCGTTCCGCTCTCCGTGCTCGATGCCGCCGCGCGTGATCTCATCACTGCCGCCGGCTACGGTCCTGCCTTCACGCACAGGCTCGGTCACTTTATCGGTCTGGATGAGCATGAATTCGGTGATGTTTCCGCTTCCTCCGCCTGGGTCGCCCGTCCGGGCATGATCTTCTCCATCGAGCCCGGCATCTACCTTGCCGGAGATACCGGCGTCCGCGTCGAGGATCTGGTGCTCGTCACGGAGGACGGCTGTGAAGTCCTCAATCATTTCCCCAAATCCCTTCAGATCATTTCCGGCGGTGATAACATATGATCATCCGCGCAGCCCGGATGGAGGATCTGGATGCCATCGCGGCAGTCGAAGCCGCCTGCTTTCCGGCCGCGGAAGCTGCCGCGAAGGATCAGTTTCGTGAACGTCTCCTCCATTATGCCGATCACTTTCTGCTTCTCTTTGAGGGAGATCTGCTCATTTCCTTTGTGGACGGCTTTGTGACCGACCAAAAAGATCTTACCGATGAAATGTACGAAAACGCCGCGCTTCACGATGAGCACGGCGGCTGGCAGATGATCTTCGGGGTCAACACCCTGCCGGAATACCGCCGAAGGGGGCATGCCGGTCTGCTCATCCGTCATATGATCGATACAGCCCGTCTGCAGGGGCGGCGCGGTCTCGTGCTCACCTGCAAGGAAGCCCTGCTTCCCTTCTACCGTTCCTTCGGCTTTGTCTCGGAGGGCGTCACCCCGCAGTCCACACACGGCGGCGCGGTCTGGTATCAGATGCGCCTCACCTTCCCCGGATGATCTCCGGGGCTTTTTCTTTGTCTTCCTTTTGATCCGCGCGTTTTTTATGATCCGTTCCCTTGACACCGCATAAAACTCATGCTATCATTTATTCACCTACCAATTTGGTAGATTTTACGATTCGTCGATCCCGGATCGGCAAAGGAGAATCACCCATGAAAATATATGCCGATAATGCCGCCACCACCGCGATGAGCCGCACCGCCGTTGAGGCCATGCTCCCCTATCTCACGGAGGTCTACGGCAATCCCTCCAGCCTGTATGAGATTGGTCAGCAGGCCAAAGAAGCCCTCGAAGACGCGCGCACGCGTGTCGCCCGTGTGCTTCATTGCGATCCTCGCGAGGTCTATTTCACCTCCGGCGGCAGCGAGGCCGATAATCAGGCCATCCTTTCCGCCGCGAAGGCCGGCGCAAAAAAAGGCAAAAAACACCTCATCTCCACCACCTTCGAGCATCATGCCGTTCTCCACACGCTCAAGGCACTTGAGAAGGAGGGTTTTGAAGTTACACTTCTCGATGTTCATGAAGACGGCGTTGTTCGTCTGGAAGACCTCAAAGCTGCCGTACGGGATGACACGGCCCTCGTTACCATTATGTTTGCAAACAATGAAATCGGTACTGTGCAGCCTATAGCGGAAATAGGCGCATTCTGCCATGAAAAGGGAATTCCCTTCCACACAGATGCCGTTCAGGCTGCCGGCCACATGCCAATCGACGTGAACGCCATGCAGTTCGACATGCTCTCCATGTCCGGCCATAAGTTCCACGCTCCGAAGGGCGTTGGTGTTCTTTATGCAAGAAAGAACATGCCTCTGTTCAACATCATCGAGGGCGGTGCGCAGGAACGCGGCAAACGCGCCGGCACGGAAAACATGGCCGGAATCGTTGCCCTT
>CALCTW010000124.1 GCA_937907055.1 uncultured Clostridia bacterium
ACAAAGGCACGATTCTCCCTCTCGCGAAAATCGTGCCTTTGTTGATGGTCTGAACAGTCCTGAACGGGACTGTTGTTTTTATATGCCGGACGCGTGTGGGGAGGCGGAACCGATACAGGGCACCCATAAAAAACAAATATTTTGCGAAATTGCTTGACATTCATGAGGGGAAGTGGTACATTATCACCGTGAGTTAGCACTCGATTGATGAGAGTGCTAACAATCCCCCGGCAGGATCCCGAAACCCACACGAGACCGGGGTATGAGGTATGGCATGAGAGTAGGCTTGGACGAACGCAAACGCAGGATCCTGAATGCCATCATTGAGGATTACATCCTGACCGCGACTCCGGTCGGCAGTAGGACACTGGAGAAGAAATATTTCACCAATCTGTCCTCAGCTACCATCCGCAACGAGATGAGTGATCTGGCCGAAATGGGTTATCTGCTTCAGCCGCATGTCAGCGCGGGCCGTGTGCCCACCCTGCCGGCGTACAGGCTTTATGTGGATGATCTGCTTCGGAGGGAGATCGCTCCGCTGAATGATGAACGGTTCGCCTTCGAAACGCTGTCCACCCGCAGGATGCAGCTGGAGGATCTTCTGCCGGCTGCCGCGCAGGTGCTGAGCGATCTGACCGGCATGCCTTCGGTGATCATCCTGCCCAAGCAGGAGGAACTGAAGATCCGCTGTCTGCAGCTGATCCCCATGCCGCAGTCAAGCGCGCTGCTGGTGGTCATCACGGAGAGCGGAACGGTCAGTCAGAGCGTGATCCGCGTGAGTGACAAACTGGATGATGACGCCCTTTTCACCATCAGCAAGATGCTCACCGAGCGCTTCAGCGGCAGAACGCTGAGCGAGGTGCAGATGATGCTGACCGTGCTGGAAAGCCGCGGAAGCAACACGGTGGCGCTGGACGGCATCAGCCAGCTGGCCCGCCAGATGCAGAAGCAGAGCTCGATGGACACCATCGCGATCGGCGGAAGGCACAATATCCTGAACTATCCCGAGTACAGCGATGTTGAAAAGGCCCGCGCGCTGCTGAGCGTGCTGGATGATAAAGAACAGCTGGCCCGGATGCTGCGGGATACCAAGGGCGTGCTGAGTGTGCACATCGGCGCGGAGACCGGCATTCCGGAAATGCGGGAATGCGCCGCGGTCACGTACCGGTATACATCGCCCGGAAGGAGCGCAGGCACGATTAGCGTGATCGGTCCCGCGAGAATGCCTTATAACAAGGTGTTCAGCGCGCTGGTCACCGTGGGTCAGGCTTTGACCGGGCTGCTTGGAGGAGAGCGATAAAAATGGAACAGAGACCGGAGGAAGACATGGCTTTCAATAAGAAGAAAAAGGCCGAGAACACCGAGGAAACGGTGAACGAGGCCGCCGAGACCGTGCAGGAGGAAACCGAACAGACCGCCCCCGAGGCGCAGGTGGAGGTCGATGCTGAAAAACTGATCGCCGCCGTGGCAGCCGCGCAGGCGGAAGCCGAGGCCAATGCCCAGAAGGCGGAGGAATATCTGAACATGGCACAGCGTGTGCAGGCGGATTTTGATAACTTCCGCCGCCGCAACGCCAATGTGCGCGCAGATGCCTTTGAGGACGGCGCCCGGGAATTCATCAAGACGCTGCTGCCCGTGATGGATAATCTGGAGCGCGCGCTGATGACCGAATCTCAGGACGCGGCGCTCAAGCAGGGCGTGGAAATGGTGTTCAAGCAGCTGAGCGATACGCTGACCAAGCGCGGGGTGACGGTGATCGACCGCAAGGGCGAGAAGTTTGACCCCAACCTGGAAAACGCCGTGATGCAGGGCACCGCGGATGAGGGTGAGCCCGGCACCGTGTGCATCGTACTGCAGAAGGGCTACAAGCTGGGCGATATTGTGCTTCGCCACGCGATGGTCAAGGTCGTCGCGGAATAACAAAGCGATCCCCCCTGAAAGAGGGTCCCAATAGATCTCAATCTCACATTTGACGAATATCAGAATAAACGGAGGAACAAAACTATGAGCAAGATCATCGGTATCGACCTGGGTACTACCAACAGCTGCGTGGCCGTCATGGAAGGCGGCGAACCCGTTGTCATCGCGAACGCCGAAGGCGCCCGCACCACTCCTTCTGTCGTCGCTTTCACCAAGGACGGTGAGCGTTTGGTGGGCCAGATCGCCAAGCGTCAGGCCATCACCAACCCCGAGCGCACCGTGGCTTCCATCAAGCGCCACATGGGCACCAACTACAAGGTGGAGATCGACGGCAAGGCCTACAATCCTCAGGAGATCAGCGCCATGGTGCTGCAGAAGCTGAAGGCGGATGCCGAAAGCTATCTGGGCGAGAACGTGACCCAGGCGGTCATCACTGTGCCTGCCTACTTCTCTGACGCGGAACGTCAGGCCACCAAGGACGCCGGCCGTATCGCCGGTCTGGAAGTCCTGCGTATCATCAACGAGCCCACTGCCGCTTCTCTGGCTTACGGCCTTGATAAGGAAGACAGCCACAAGATCCTGGTGTACGACCTGGGCGGCGGTACCTTCGATGTCTCCATCCTTGAGATCGGCGACGGCGTGTTCGAGGTGCTGGCCACCAACGGTGATACCCACCTGGGCGGCGATGACTTTGATAACCGCCTGATCGACTATATCGCCGAAGCCTTCCAGAAGGAAAACGGCATCGATCTGAAGAAGGACCGCATGGCCTTCCAGCGTCTGAAGGAAGCTGCCGAAAAGGCCAAGTGCGAACTCTCCGGCGCCATGAGCAGCAACATCAACCTGCCCTTCATCACCGCGGATTCCACCGGCCCCAAGCATCTGGATATGACCATCACCCGCGCCAAGTTCAACGAGCTGACTGCGGATCTGGTGGAAAAGACCATCGTTCCCATGCAGAACGCGCTGCGTGACGCCGGCCTGACTGCCGCGCAGGTGGATAAGATCATCCTTGTCGGCGGTTCCACCCGTATCCCCGCTGTGCAGGATGCTGTGAAGAAGGTGACCGGCAAGGAACCCTTCAAGGGCATCAACCCCGATGAGTGCGTGGCCATCGGCGCTGCCATCCAGGCCGGTGTTCTGGGCGGCGAAGTGAAGGACGTGCTGCTGCTGGATGTCACCCCCCTGTCCCTGGGTCTGGAGACCGAAGGCCACATCTTCACCAAGCTGATCGAACGCAACACCACCATCCCCACCACCAAGAGTCAGGTGTTCTCCACTGCCGCCGATGGTCAGACCACGGTCGAGATCCACGTGCTGCAGGGCGAACGTCCCATGGCTTACGATAACAAGACCCTGGGCCGCTTCCAGCTGTCCGGCATCCCCTCCGCGCCCCGCGGCGTGCCCCAGATCGAAGTTACCTTCGAGATCGACCGCAACGGCATCGTGAAGGTCTCCGCCAAGGACAAGGGCACCGGCAAGGAAGCCAACGTGACCATCACCGCCAGCACCAACATGAGCGAGGATGAGATCCAGCAGCGCGTGAAGGAAGCCGAGCAGTACGCCGAGGCTGATAAGGCCAAGAAGGAAGAGATCGAGACCGTCAACCATGCGGACAGCCTGATCTACGAGCTGGAAAAGCAGCTGCGTGAGAACGGCGATAAGCTGAGCGAGGAAGACAAGACCACCGTTCAGAATGAGATCGACGCCTTCAAGAAGGTGCGCGAGGGCAACAACGCCGCCGAGATCAAGGCCGCGATGGAGACCATGACGCAGAAGGTGTATGCCATCTTCGGCAAGCTGTATCAGCAGCAGGGCGCTCCCGATATGGGCGGCGCGCAGCCTGACATGGGCGGTGCCGGCTATCAGCAGAACGATGACGGCACCTTCAACGCCGAGGGCGACGTGCACTGAGAACTGTAAAGCATAACAAATAATTGGGCGGTATCCCTGCGGAAATGCTCCGCAGGGATCGCTCTATGGATGTGAGAATCGATGGCAGATAAACGCGATTATTACGAGGTGCTGGGCGTTGATAAGAACGCGAGCGCCGAGGATATCAAAAAAGCATACAGAAGGCTGGCGAAGGAATGCCACCCCGACCTGCACCCGGATGACAAGACGGCGGAAGCCCGCTTCAAGGAACTGAACGAGGCCAACGAGGTGCTGTCTGATCCGGATAAGCGCGCCAAGTATGACCAGTATGGCTTCAATGACCCGATGCAGGGCTTTGGCGGCGGCAGCGGCTTCAATCCTTTCGGGGATATGGGCGGCATGGGCGGCTTCGGCGATATCTTCGATCAGCTTTTCGGCGGTATGGGCGGCGGTCAGCGCCGCAACGGCCCCCGTCAGGGCAACGATCTGCGCTATGACCTGCGCATCTCCTTTGAGGAAGCGGCGTTCGGCTGCGAAAAGAGCTTTGATTTCGTGCGCAGTGAGAACTGCGACACCTGCAAGGGCTCCGGCTGCAAGCCCGGCACCCAGCCCAAGACCTGTCCCACCTGTAAGGGTGCCGGTCAGGTGCGTGTGCAGACCGGCTTCATGGCCACCGTGCGCGGCTGCTCCGCCTGCGGCGGTACCGGCAAGATCATCACAGACAAGTGCACCTCCTGCGGCGGAAGCGGCAAGGTGCGCCGGAAGCGTACCGCCAGTATCAAGGTGCCGGCCGGTATCGACAATGGGCAGACCATCGTGATGCACGGCAACGGCGAACCGGGTACCAACGGCGGCCCGAACGGCGATCTGTACATTACCATGAACGTGGCGCCGCACAAGGTGTTCAAGCGCGAAGGAACCACGCTGCTGCTGGATATGCCCATCAGCTTTACGCAGGCAGCCCTTGGCGCGGAGATCGAGATCCCTCAGCTGGGCGGCGGCAAGTTCAGCTTCAAGATCCCCGAGGGCACACAGGAAGGAACCCAGTTCCGCATCCGCAATCAGGGCGTGGTGCCCGTGAACGGCAAGGTGCGCGGCGATATGATCCTGCGTGTGCATATCGATATTCCCAGACGCCTGAGCGAAAAGCAGAAAGAACTGCTGCGCCAGTTTGACGGGGAGAGCAACGGCAAGGAATTTGAAAGCCGGAAGAGCTTTTTGGACAAGATCAAGGACGCGCTGAACAGCAAGTGATCATACAGAAAGAACATTGATCGATCTATTCGGTCAATGTTCTTTAACTTATCGGAACTTTAAAAAGCAATTGCGTTTTTAACTGTTAACGAGATCATCTAAAAATGACCCGGAAGCACATGCGTGTTTCGGGTCATTTGTTTACTTCCGGATTATCAGTGCGGTTCAAAATATAATCGATACTTACTTTATAATAATCAGCAAGCAGAAGGAGCGTTTCGGTGGGCGGTACACGGGAACCGGTCTCGTATTTTGATAAAAGGGCCTGATCAATCCCTGTTTCGATTGATAACGCAACTTGGGATAATCGACGCTTTTTACGCAGCACTCGTAAATGGTTGTCCATCCTCTCACCTCAATGACATTATGTCATATTATGTATTGACAAATATGACGATATGTCATATAATGAACGCATCTCATAGAGGAGGACGATATGGTATGACTGTGTCGATTGCAACTGTTCTGTAGATCTTCGTAGCCGTGTATTTGGTGTTTTTACATGTATGTTTAGCATTGGTGTTTAGAAAAGCAGGGCAAGCTCCGTGGAAGGCATTGATACCAGTATACAATATGTATGTTTACTTCACGATCATGAGTAATGCTGACATGTTCTGGGGCTATATGCTGACTACAGGCATGCTTATATTCTTAACCTGTGTTATACCGTTCGGGTCCCTTAGTATCTTACTGATAACTGCTGCTTTACATGTTACCCTTGGATTTCATATCTATAATTCCATTTATGGTTGTAGACGCTTCGGGAGAAAAGGGTTCATTGTAGGTATGATTTTTGTGCCGGATGTGTTTCTGGCTATTCTGGCATTCAGCGACGTCAAATATAACCTTTATAACTCGTGAAGATCGTGATCATCTTATTTCAAAAGAAATACAGAGTTTAATGCAAAGAACGCTGATAAGTGGCTTTATCAGCGTTCTTTTTATTTTGATGATAGGAATGATTGAACGAACAGAAACGTTGGGAAAGGAGTCTTGCCGGACTTATTCTCGCCTTAGTTATCGCCCCTGTGATAGCGGGTCTTCATCAGGTTGCTCGCGTTCTTCAGCAGCGAGGCCAGCGTTTTCTGGGATTCTTTGCGCACCATGTCGGTGATCTTCTGATTGGCTTCCTTCAGCACGGTGATATCAGCGCCTTCCAGCACCTTTTTGTCGTATTCGCACAGCAGTTCACGGCCGCGGTTGAACACACGGTTCATATACCGCTCATCATAGATGATGGCGGAAACAAAGTGCGCGTCCGTCAGCGTAGCGATGAGGCGGCTGTCCCAGTACATGTAGCCGGTGGTCACTTCCTCCGGGGTGTCATTGATGTACTTGGGCATCGCGTCCACGTGGGTATAGACCGGGAAGCAGGCTGTGTAGCCGCTGCCGCCCATGGAGATCCATTCCACCGCCTGCAGGGCTTCGGGCATGTAACCGCGCAGCTGCAGCAGGATGCTGACATCGCTGTTGGGCACACCGATGGAACGGTACTTGCCGCGCAGCTCCGCGTGCGCGTTGCAGGGATCATAGGGCGTGCCCTGATAATGGGAGGCCAGCAGATACTTCACATCCTCCACAGTCACAAGGTTCTCAGGCACGAAGGACCAGGGGATATCATCGCTTTCGGGCGTGAAATCAGCATCCGGGCCGTCCCAGCGATAGGTGCGCGGCATCAGATAACGCGCCATGAACCACGCGCGGGGCGTGTTGTAGATGTGATCACTGTCGCTGTGCGAGCCGAAGGCCAGACGGGGGTTGAAATCACCGTCCGTGCTCAGATCCAGATGATTCTGATTAACAAACTCCTTCAGATCAGCGGAGCAGAGGTTTTCTTTTCCTTCGCCCATCGCGTCTTCAAAGTCAAATCCGTCCGTGCCGAACTGGTTGGGCATGATGACTACGCACTCATCCGGCACACGGCGGGCGATCCAGTGATGGCCGCCGATGGTCTCCATCCACCAGATCTCATCTGTATCGCTGAAGGCGATACCGTTGGATTCGTAGGTGCCGTACTGCTCCAGCAGGGAGCCCAGACGCAGTACGCCTTCACGGGCGGAGCGGATGTAGGGGAGCACCAGCACCACCAGGTCTTCCTCACCGATGCCGCCGGGCACTTCCTTGGTCTTTTTGCCTTCGGCCGGCTTCAGCGTGACGAGCGGATCCGCGCCCAGCACGCGGGGGTTGGTGGTAATGGTCTCGGTGGCGGTCATGGCCACATTGGCGGCGTTGATGCCGCAGGCTGCCCAGATGCCGTGCTCCAGATTCACATTGGGCGCGGAGGTGTAGGCGAGGGGATTTTCCGGCAGTTCCAGTTCCAGATGGGAGATCTTGCACTTGTATTTGCGGGGCTGTTTTTCAGGGGCGATCACCTTGACCTGTTTGGTGTCAAAGCCGCCGTCATCGTTACGGGCGATTATGGTGGAACCGTCAAAACTGGCTTTTTTACCGACAAGAATCGTGGTACAGGGCATTGTTTTTTGGCCTCCTTGTTGAATGATCGTAAAAGCGTCCGACGGCTGCCGGACGCCTGCAAAGGGTGGTTTGAAAGATGGACTGATCAGCGTGATTCGACCGGGATACCGTTTTTCAAAAGCAATTCTGCCGTCACGCCGTTGCCTTCAATGAGTGTACGGGTGAAGGTGCCGTCATAGATGAGACCGCAGCCGCAGGAGGGGGATTTGGCCTTGAGGATGGCCTTTTCACAACCTTCTTCCCTGTAGACGCGCAGCGCTTCCCGCGCGCCGAGGGTGTATTCCGCCGTGCGGTCTGTGCCGTCTTCGGTGATCACACGGCTGTCCGCGGCGCGTTCGCACGGCACGCGCGGACAGGGCAGACCGCCCAGCATTTCCGGACACACGGGAACGAGCGTGTGCTCCTGCCCCAGCGCGATCACGGAAGCATCCGGCACGCTTTTCGCGTCATAGCGGCAGATCTCGCCCAGCAGACAGCGGCTGACAAGGATCTTCATGATGTCAGGCCAGCTCCAGCGCGATCTCCATCATCTGGGTGAAGGTCTCGCGCACTTCGGCGGGGGACAGACCTTCGCCGGTGAACACATTATCGGAAATGGTGAGCAGCGCCAGCGCGTTCTTGCCGGCCTTGGCGGCGTTCATGTAGAGAGCGAAGGTCTCCATCTCCACGGCCAGCACGCCCAGCTTGCTGAGGACCATGGAAGCATCGGTCTCGTTATAGAAGATATCGGAGGAGTAAACGGGGCCGACGGGCATTTCCACACCCAGCTTCTTGGCGGCGGCAACAGCCTTCTGCAGCAGCTCGAAGGAGCAGCAGGGAGCAAGGTTGCCCTTAAAGCCGAACTGGGCGCCGTAATTGCTGTCGGTGTAGGCGCTCATGGCGGCCACCACAGAGCGGATGCGCAGCTTATCGCTCAGCATGCCGGCGCTGCCCACGCGGATGATGTTATCCACATCGTAGTTGTTGAACAGTTCGTAGGAATAGATGCCGATGGAGGGCATGCCCATGCCGCTGGCCATCACGGAGACCGGCTTTCCCTTGTATTCACCGGTGTAGCCCTGGATGCCGCGCACGTTGTTCACAAGACGCTTGTTCTCCAGATAGGTATCGGCAATGAATTTGGCGCGGAGCGGATCGCCCGGCATCAGTACTGTTTTGGCAAAATCGCCTTTTTCGGCGGTATTATGTAAGGTGCTCATCGGATGGACCTCCTGTTTGTGATTTGATAAAAACATCATACCACAAATGGCGGCCGCGGTCAATGTGAAACCGCGGGAGGGCAGTGATCACCCGCATGAGGCGTGTAAGATTGTAAGCAAACAAAAACGGCACCCGAAGGTGCCGTAGAGGGGATCGGAAAAGGGTTTACCGTACTCGCAGCGTGCGCATGGCATTGAGAATGGCCAGAATGGACACACCGACATCGCCGATGACGGCAAGCCACAGATCGGCCAGACCGAAGACACCGAGGATCATGATGATCAGCTTGACCGCCAGCGCGAAAACGATGTTCTGACGGACGATGGCCATGGTCTTGCGGGCGATGATCACGGTGGAAGCGATTTTGCGGGTATCATCGTCCATGATGACCACATCAGCCGCTTCGATGGCGGCGTCGCTGCCCATGCTGCCCATGGCGATGCCCAGATCCGCGCGGGTCAGAACAGGCGCGTCATTGATGCCGTCGCCCACAAAGCCGAGATAATGCTTTTCAGGCTTTTCAGCCAGCATCTTTTCTACCTGATCCACCTTTCCCTGCGGCAGCAGATCGGCATGGTATTCATCCAGCCCCAGCTCTTCGGCGATCTGCCCGGCGGCCGCGGCGCGGTCACCGGTGAGCATCACGGTCTTCCGGACAC
Source organism: uncultured Clostridia bacterium (assembly GCA_937907055.1). Taxonomy (GTDB): domain Bacteria; phylum Bacillota; class Clostridia; order Christensenellales; family Aristaeellaceae; genus ZC3RG03. Next base: position 9,384 of record CALCTW010000124.1, read on the forward strand.
CGACAGCCTTCAGGGAGGCAATGGTCTCCTTCGCGCCGGGCTTGATGGTATCGGAGATGACGATGACGCCGAGGTATTTGCCTTCGCGGGCGATATACAGCACCGTGCCGGCGGTCTTCTCCTCCGTGAAGGAGATGTTCATTTCCTGCATCAGACGGGCGTTGCCAAGGTAGACGGTCTGCCCGTCAATGACCGCGGAGAGGCCGCGGCCGGCAAGGTTCTCGGAAGCTGTGACACGGTCCGCATCCACCGTTTTTCCATAGGCCTCGCGCACGGAAGCGGCGATGGGATGGGTGGAATAGCCTTCGCCGAGCGCGGCGATCTCCAGCAATTCGGCTTCTGTGACGCCTTCCGCCGGAACAACGCGGTTCACCTTGAACTCGCCCTTGGTGAGAGTGCCGGTCTTGTCAAACACAAGGGTATCCATGGAAGCGAGGGTCTCGAAATAGTTGCTGCCCTTGATGAGCACACCGATACGGGAGGCCGCGCCGATGCCGCCGAAGAAACCCAGCGGCACGGAGATGACCAGCGCGCAGGGGCAGCTGACGACCAGGAACACACAGGCGCGCTGCAGCCATTCCGGCCACGCGCCGCCGAAAAGCAGCGGGGGAATGACGGCCAGCAGCACAGCCGCGCCGGTGACGATGGGCGTGTAAACACGGGCAAAGCGGGTGATGAAGTTTTCCACACGCGCCTTGCGGGAGGAGGCGTTTTCCACCAGTTCCAGAATGCGGGAAACGGTGGAATCCTCAAAAGCCTTGGTCACGCGGATCCGGAGCGTGCCGGAACCGTTGACGCAGCCGCTGATCACTTCCGCGCCCGGCCTGACGGTACGGGGGACGGATTCGCCGGTGAGGGCGGAGGTGTCCATCAGGGATTCGCCTTCCAGTACGATGCCGTCCAGCGGTACACGCTCGCCGGGCAGGATCACGATGACAGAATCGACCTCCACTTCATCAGGATCGACCTGTGTGAGAACGCCGTCCTGCTCAATATTGGCGTATTCGGGCACGATATTCATCATATCGCTGATGGAACGGCGGCTTCGGCCCACCGCGCAGCTCTGGAACAGTTCGCCGATCTGATAGAGCAGCATGACGGCGACGGCCTCTTCGCCTTCGCCGATGGCGAAGGCGGCAATGGTGGCCACCATCATCAGAAAGTTCTCATCGAAGACCTGTCCGTGCAGGATATGCTCGAAGGCTTCCAGCAGGATATCATAGCCGATGATCAGATAAGGTACAGCGAAAAGGATGATGACGAGCCAGCTGGGGAGGCTTTCAAGCACGCCGCAGTGCTCCAGAATGAACAGGGGCAGGAACAGCACGGCGGTGATCACGATCCTGAACAGCATCTTTTTTTGTTTTTTCGTCATATCTTTCAGCATAACCGGGACACTCCTTGGAATCAGATGAATTTTAACCGGATGGGAAGGCTCAGAGGATGATCTTGCAGTCGGGTTCAATCTTCGCGCAGATCTCCGCGGCCTGACGGATGACATCCTCAAACACTGCGTCATCCGCTTCGAGGGTCAGCTTCTGCGTCATGAAGCTGACGGAAACATCCTTCACACCGGGGATCTTGCGAATGCCGTTTTCCATCTTGGCGGCGCAGTTGGCGCAATCGAGGTCCTGAAGCTTGAATTTCTTTTTCATGAGTGTATTCCTTCCTTTCAAATGATCAAAATGCGTTGTACTGTGAAAAGTTGTTCAATCATTCAACTGATTGCCCCAAATAAATCGGGGACGATGCCCCGTGATGATCCGGATCAGGACAGCTGATCCTCCGTGGCGTGCTCCAGCCCGCTGGCGAAGATGGTGCGTACATGCTCATCTGCCAGAGAGTAGTAGACTACGCGGCCGGCCTTGCGGTTGCGTACCAGATCGGCCTGCTTGAGGATGCGCAGCTGATGAGAAACGGAGGACTTGGTCATGCCCAGCAGCGCGGAGATATCGCATACGCACATCTCGCTGCTCATGAGCGCGCACATGATCTTGACCCGGGTGGAATCGCTGAAAAGCTTGAAGATGTCCGCGACATCCATCAGCGTGTCATCATCCGGCATGGCGGAGCGTACAGCGTCCACAATGTCCTGATGGATGATGTTGCAGTCGCATGTGTCGCGCTCGGTCTCAAAATCCTTCATGGCTGCCTCCTTGAGTTAATAGTTGAACAACTATTCAACAATTGCATTATAGCGGTTCCGGTCTGTTCTGTCAACAGCAAAAAATCAAAAAATCAGATTTTTTCGTTCAAAACAGGGGAGAATGTAAAATATATTGCATATCTTTCAAATGATGGTTATAATGCAGACAGGTTATGATCGTCAAAAAAGCAAGTGTTTTGTACTGAAATAAAAATAAGGAGGAAAAAGGAATGAAAAAGATCATCAGCATGTTTCTTTGTTTTGTGATGCTGACAGCGCTTTGTTCGGCGGCTTTGGCGGATGATGTATCGGATGTCATGGTCGTTGTCAATTGCTCGGAGTGGGTCTCGCTGCGTGAGCTTCCGGATACAGCAAGCAAGCGTCTGGCGCAGGTAAAACTGGGTGAAATGGTCAATCATTGCACAAGCGCTTCGAACGGATTTGTCTGGTGTGAATATCAGGGAAAAGGCGGATATATTCAGAGCAAGTACCTGAAAAAGACAGGTTACAGCAATCTGGATGATCTGTTGGTCAATCAGATGGTGGTCAACTGTGATGAATGGGTATCTCTGCGAGTGGCCGCGGATACTTCTTCTCAAAGACTGGCTAAGGTGCCGCTGGGGGCTGTGGTGACCGAATGCGTACGGCTGGGCAGCTTCGTGCAGTGCGTGTACAAAGGTCAGCGGGGCTATATCTCAAAGGATTATCTGACGGCAGCCGAAGCGGATGTGCTGCACCGTGATGAAAATGTGGTCAGCAAGTATACCGGCAAATATCCCGCGATTGTGAACCCGATGACGGTCGTCAACTGCAAGGAATGGGTCTCGCTGCGCATGAAGGCCTCGGATGCCTCCGGCCGCGTGGCCAAGGTGCCGCTCGGTGAGATCGTGACGGATTGCCTGCAGGTATCCGATCAGTTCATCTACTGCCGTTATAACGGGCTGTGGGGCTACATTCAGGCGCGGTATCTGGAGGAACTGGAGGACGAACCGGAGTGGGAGGAGGACCTCCAGCTGGCTGAACTGCCCGCGCTGCCGGAGGCGCAATTGCTTCTGACAGCCGGAGAACCGGTGCTTTATCAGGTGCTGGAGACCGGCAACATCGTGATCGCGCGGCGCGAGCAGGAGGAAGCCAGAGAGGTGCTGCTGGCGGTGTGCTATGACGCGGAGATGAATCCGCTGTGGTCCGCGGGCGTTACCGCGGAGGAAGGCCCCACCGAATTGTGGAAAACAGATGCCTTCCTCGGCGGCACAGAAAGCGAGCCTGTGCTGGTGCTCTACAATGCCGGGGTCGGCTTCCGCGCCTTCAAGGTGGGCCCCTGGACGGATCTTTTCTGGGAATGCACGGATCCGACTGCCGAACGGATCGGCGGCGGATTGGTGCACGCGCTGGATGTGGACGGCAGGGTGTACGCGATGGGCTACTATGTCGGCGAGATGATCTGTCTGGACACATTCACCGGTGAGCATCCCTGGTCGGTGCAGCTGAGCGATATGGAGATCTATAACCCGTTCCAGATCGAAGTGAGTGAGACCACGGTCGGCGTGCTGTTTGACTGCATTCCGGAGGATGACAGCATGTGCTATGAAATGCATGTCAGTAAGGCGAACGGCGCGAAGCTGAGCCTTGGCCTGCGTTCAAAGCCGTAAGGAAGGTATATAACAATGGTAAAAAGTATACTGATCAAGGATACCACCCGTGAAGAACGGGAACAGATCGTGGCCGAGGCGTTGGAGAGCATCGAAGGCGCGTGCGAAGGCTGCGCGCCCGGAATGGAAAGGATGTTTGAGCCCTATATCGAAGGGATCAAGGAACTGCGCGAGGTGAACCGGGAGTTCAACGCGCGCTATGTTTCCGGCGCGGAAGGCCCGGATCAGAGCCGGGACTGCGGTTTCGGGTACTGACATAACACAAAACGAGGCTGCTGCATTCAAACGCGGCAACCTCGTTTTTGATATTGGAAATAAAGACTGATCTTTTACAGGGTGAGGGTTCGGGTCATCCCTTCGAAGGAATCGAACGTGTCATCCGCCTTGAAATCGGGATAGAAATGATCCGGGTCAAAGAGACAGGTGCGGATCCCGGCGCCTTTCGCGGCTAACAGGTCGATGTCCCGGTCGCCGATCATGACGGAGCGGTCCCGGTCCAGATGATACTTGTTGATCAGGTGGATCAGGGCATCCGGGGCAGGCTTGAGCGGAAAACCGTCCTCCCGGGTGATGTGACCGGAAAAGTACGGCAGCAGACCGTCCCGCCGCAGAAAATCCAGCCCGTCCAGCCCCCTGTGCGTGTAAAGCAGGTTGATGCCGCCGCGCGCGGTGACGGAGGCGAGCATCTCCTTTACCCCGGAATAGGGCGCGAAATCCCGCGGATGCTCACGGATGATCTGCCGGTAGTTTTCCAGCATTTCCGCGGAGGAGATGCCGAGCTTCCTGCCGTAGACATCGCAAAAGTGCGCCACAGTGACTTTCAGCACGCGCAGCACCTCATTGTAATCATCCTGAATACCGTGTTCGTGCAGATATTCGGTGCAGACCTCCGCCAGCGGAGGATAGGAATCATAAAGGGTACCGTCAAAATCCCAGATGAAGGTATCGTATTTCATTTTTTCTCCTGTGAAGGCTCGGATGAAATGAAAAGGCGCCGCGCCGATGGGCGCGACGCCTGAAGAGCGGCGAAAGGAAATTACTTATCCTTGGGCAGCTCGGAAGTGCAGTGGGGGCAGCGGGTCGCTTCGATGGCGATTTCGGTGCAGCAGAAGGGGCACTTCTTGGTGGTGGGAGCGGCGGGAGCGGGCTCTTCCTTCTTCTTGGTCTTGTTGATGACCTTGACGAACAGGAACACGCACAGCGCGATGCAGATGAAGTCGATCACGGTCTGGATGAAGGTACCATAGTTCAGGGTAGCGACACCCAGCTCGGCAGCCTTTTCCAAAGAGGTGATCTCAGCCGCGGCCACACCCTCGGGCAACTTGCCCAGGATGGCGAACATGCCGGAAACATTGACACCGCCGGTGGCGAGGCCGATGAGAGGCATGAGAACATCAGCGATCAGGGAGGAGACGATCTTGCCGAAAGCGTCGGCGATGATGACGCCGATGGCCATATCAAGCACGTTGCCCTTCATGGCGAACGCCTTGAATTCCTTGAGGAACTTCTTCATGGAAATACACTCCTTGAATCATTAATCGAAGCCTTGCTTCAATTTTAAATTATATCACAGGTAAAAGACACATACAAGCAGAAAAATCACCGGAGAAATAAGGAACTGCGGGTTTATGATATAGGTGAGACCGGGGAATATATAAAAACGCATTGACGGATGTATTTGTCCCGTCAATGCAAAAAGAAGCGCGTTTTCAGGAATGCCCGGAGGCGGTTCACGAGTCCGCCCTTACACCGTTGTCCTGTTCCGGTCCGCGGCTCATGCGGCACCACATTACCCAACCGTAACAGGCGTTGAGCAGGTAAATGGCCCACATGGCCGTCATGATGAGATCGCCGGCGATGATCCACATGATCACGGTGATCACATCCACGATGATCCACAGCAGCCATTGCTCACGGTAGCGGGCTACCATCAGGGCATTGGCGGCCAGAGAGAAAACGGTGCTCATGCTGTCCAGCAGCGTGGCGTTGCCGCCCAAAGCATCCAGGATGAACTTGTAGCCGATCACCCCGGCGGCGCTCGATATGCCCCACAGGATCAGACCGCGGACACCCATGCGTTTGCCCTCCACCTGATCGTTTTCATTGCTGTAGTGCTTCTTCCACACATACATGCCGATGAACTGCGTAGGCAGATAATAGAGCGCGTTCAGCATTACTTCGCCGTAATACTTATTCATGAGGGCGATGACGATGTAGGCCAGAATGTTGACAAATCCCCAGTAATACTGGCTTCTTTTGCCCCCGGCGCACAATACCACGCAGAACACGCCGAAGATGGCTGCCAGAGAATCGATGACAATATACCAGACCGTCTGTTCTGTGTTGGTGAAGGCAAAATACAGCGTGAAGCCGATGATGCCCAGCACCTCCAGCCACTGGAAGGGGGTCATATATTTCTTCAGGCGTTCCATGGCTTTTCCTCCATGAGCATGGTATCCACCAGGCGGATGGCTTCGCGGTACCTGTTTTCATAATCGCCGCTGATGGAGATCACCCGGCAGCCGTGCGCTTCATAAAGTGCTTTCAGCTTCGCGGAGTAGGCGGCGCGATCCTGAGCAATCACCTCGCTCCGGTCGCCGTCCTGTATAAAGTCCACATCGGGCTCCAGAAACAGGATCAGATCAAATCGGTTCAATCGCGCGATGGCTTCCGCGAGCGCCAGATTCCCTTCCTGCTCGGAACCGCCTAAAAAATGCAGATAGAACAGCGTGGTCAGGCAATCCGTATCCTCAAACAGCACGCGGTTGGCCTGACGGAGCAGGCGGGTCTATTTTGCTTTGTGCTCCAGCAGGATGTCGGTAAAATCCTCCGGGATCATCCAGCGGTCTGTACCGGAACGGGCGGAGATATCACGCCCCACTTCCTCCAGATAACAGGTGTTGTAGTAGCGCGCCAGATTGACGGTCAGCGTGGATTTTCCCGTGCTCTCACTGCCCGCGATCAGCACACGGCGCGTAAAATACGGCTGCACAAACCGCGGCAGCATGTCAAGACAGGCTGCCGGATCCTTGCGGATCCGGGTGGAGGAGATGTCATCCCTCGGCAGGATCACCGGTTCAGCCTCCGGATAGCAGCGGGCCCAGGGGCTGTCCTTTCCGTAATCGCTGCCGAAAAACACGGCATCGATGGGCTCGCCCGCGTATGCCTTGATCTTTTCGGCATCACGCATCCACATTTCTTCGGTATAAGCAGTCTTGGTGTCCGCTTCATCCTCCAATACGAACAATTCAACATGGGGCAGATGCGACACCGCCTCATATACCCAGCGGTAACGCTGACGGATGTCGATCTCATGCCGGTTGATCCCGTGACTGATGACAACGATCAGTCTCCGGCACCGGTTGGCCGCGGTCAGCAGACAGCGGACATGCCCCATGTGCAGCGGGTTAAAGCTGCCGCCGTACAGACCGCAGCGAAAACGCTGATCCTCCATGACGGGTTTACCTCCACATCTCCAGCCAGCGCGCGCGTTCGCTGTCCGGCTGCTTTTCATCTTTCAGGCCCAGCAGCGCGCGGTTGCGATTGATGAACTGATACACCTCGGGCGCGTCAAACTCACCCAGTGCCTGCTTGACCGCTGTCCTGTTCATGTCCATCAGCTGATGCAGGCCCATCATGGTAAATTCATCGTTGTTCAGCTTCAGCAGGGCTTCCACGACATGGCTCAGGGTCTTCTTCTGCTCTCCGGACAGCGGCGCGGTCTCCGGATGCTGCTTCAGGAAACTACATTTGGTGGTCAGACCGGTCACCAATGTGCGAAGCTGATCCGGCGCGTTCGGCGCTTTGATCTGTCCGTTCAGATAGGCGTCCACGGAGATGGGACGCCGCTGTTTCATGCACCACTGGACGAACTGCCGTCCGACAGATTCGCCCACATTGCCGATGATCTTATTGGCGATGACTGTTTTCCGTACATTGTCATCTGTTTTCAGGATCTGGCTCACACGATCCCACGAGCGGGGGGTGGCAAAGACCATGCTGTCACCTGCCTCGGCCTGATTGTGCAGGGCCTGCGGCTTGGAGGTCAGATATTCCACCACCCACGGATGGACACCGAAGGGGACAGCGTAGTCGTTTTTCCAGCATTCAAAGTCGACATCGATATAATGGATCTCAAAGCGGTCCGCCAGCGGCCCGGCCAGACGGATGTACACACCGTCATCATCCTCGCGGTTGCCCAGCGCGACGACCAGTGTGCCCTCCGGCAAGTGATACTGGCCGATGCGGCGGTCCAGGATCAGCTGATAAGCGGCCACCTGTGTGCGTTTGGGGCAGGAGGTGATCTCATCCAGCAGCAGGATGGTGCGCGGGCCGTCGCGTTTTTCATCTGGCAGGATATCGGGGGAGAGCCACACCGTTTTGGTGCGCTCCTGATTGGGATAGATCAGACCGCCGATCTCCACCTCGCTCATCTGCGCCAGACGGATATCGATGACCTTGTAATCATACTTTTTGCCGATCTGCCGGATCAGCTGGGATTTGCCCACACCGGGCGCGCCCAGCCCCAGAATGGCATGGCGCAGACCGTGCGCGATATTGAATTCGATCGTTTCTCCGAATTCCTTGATATTCATGGAGGTTCCTCCTTACAGCGCGGCAACTTTGCCGTACATTGAAAATGCATAGGGATCGTTTTTGGTTGACAGCACCATGACGGTCTTCTGCCGCAGCGCGCGAAGACAGCGAGGGTCTTTCAGTTGACCGAAACAACCATCGGTGAGGATGATCACCACTTCGGGCTTCAGTTTCTGATCGGAAATATAGCGGTATACGCAGTTGATATCGGTGCCGCCGGTGTGACGGGGAACGCATTCCTTCAATTTCTTTTCAGAATCGATACGCGTGTAAACGTCATCCACCGCGGTTTGCCAGTAGGCGATGTTCATCGTACAGCGGAAATCGTGCAGCAGATGCCACAGCTCATTGAGGAAGCGGTCCATCTCCTGCTTGCTGATGGAACCGGAGCTGTCCACAAAGGCCCACACCTCGCCCAGCGTTTCATTCTCGCTGCGGCAGTGCCCGGGCAGCAGCAGATCCATGTGGATATATTTGCGTTCCGGGGTCGCCCAGGAACTGTCGCTGTCGTCCTCGTATTCCTGCAGCATATTTTTCAGCAGAATACGCCATGGCAGCGGTTTGCGGATGGTGATCTCCATCAGTTCCTTCGGGATCGTGCAGGAGCCGATCCCCGGAACGGCGGACTTCTGATAGTTCCCCATGGCCTGACGGAGGATCTCCATCAGCTCCGGGCTGATCTGAACGGTTTCTTCTTCTGAAGGCAGATCATTTGGCTTTTCTGCCTCACCGATGACCGGATCCGCATGCCAGACACGCCGGATGATGAAGCGTATTTTATGATCTTTGCTCTTTTTTCTGTTCAGCTCCGCCAGTTCTTCATAATAGTCATCCGCGGAGCGGTGATAGCGTCTTTCGGTGAACAGGCCGTTATCCGGCTTTTCAAAGGGCAGCCCGCGCGCCGTCATTTCCGGGATCATATCCTCCAGCATCCGGTTGACCACCAGATCACAGGCGGCATTCCACAGATCCGGGCGCTTCTTCCCGCTGCGCTTACCATGCTGCAGCAGGATGTGGAATAACTCATGCATCAGCACAAAATTCTGCTGTCCCGCGCGCATTTTTCCGAGGAAATCCGGATTATAGCGCACCTGGAGGCCGTTGGTCTGCGCGGTGGGGATCGTATTATCCGAAATGAAGGGAACGCGGCTGATGATCTCGCCGTAATAAGGCATTTCCAGCAGCATGGTCATGCGGAACCGCTGCACATTTTCATCGACTGACATCGTTCCTCCCTTCCGGCTCGAACAGGATCTCTCCTCCGAAGCCTGCCCGCAGGATATTGTCCGCTCCGTATACCAGCCCGCGCACATAAGACGGGCCGCCGGGATTATTGGAGCGACCGTAGAATTCGACTACACGGCCGCTTTGCGTGACGGCCATGCCATCCTGACAGCGGCAGGTGTCCTGCTCAAAATAGCCGCGGGTGAAGAGCAGGTCCGGGTCATCCGGTCGGATGACATCGCGGAAATCCACCCGCTGCGCCCTTGTAAAATCATTGACCGGTGTGGGCGTGATGAAGGCGGCGAGGGGAGAGCCGAGCGAGGCGGCAAAATCGAGCTGCCGCTTGAAGGCCTCGTGCGTGCCCACCCAGTCGCGCAGAAGCAGGCAGTTCAGCGCGTACAGGTTTTCCGCGTCCGCTTCGGACATCAGTTCCTTCAGTTCAGCGGCTGAGGGGACGCGGATGCCGAACAACTCCTGATTTCGCCTGTCATCCCAGTGATGACGGCTGATGCGGAAGCGATCCAGATCCGACAGGTGCCTGAGTTCCGGCACGCGATTCAGGTTGATGCCGTTGCTGGTCACGCCCACCATCAGATCGGTGCCGAAGATCTCATAGATCAGGCACAGCGCTTCGTCCAGCAGGGCAGGTTCCGACATGGGCTCGCCGCCGCTGACGGCGATGTAATTGAGGGCATCCTGCGCTTTTAAGGCGCGAAGTACTTTTTCAAGCTGCTTCAGATCCACTTTCTGCCGCGCGGAATGATCACCCGCGATGCAGAAGGGGCACCGGGCCGGGCACCACGATGTGAGCAGCAGGGTCAGCATCAGCTGAGACGGAACAGAGCGGGGCTCATAGTGGATGCCGTCGCAGGAGCATTGCACGTTCCGCACCGTCAGCGGATGCCCCAGCACATCCATCGTGCGCAGCAGCGGCAGCGTTTCCCCGTTACAGGAGAGACATGAGCAGGTATTTTTCATATACGCCCTCCGTGACCGCGCGGTCGGAAACAAAACCTTTTTCAGAAAACACGCCCATCTCCCGGCGATGATACGGACACAGATAGCTTAACGCTTCCTGACTGTACAGGTCGTTCAGACAGGCGATGTAATACTGTGTATCCTGATAAAAGACCGGGATCATCCGGATGAAACTGAAGTATTCGACCACAAAACGCATGCAGACCAGCACCTCATTGGTCGCCGTGTTGACGATGGGAGCATCCGATACGATGACGATGCCGGGGTAAGCGGACGGATGATTGTATCGCTTGTTGTCTGAGAGATCATAGGTGGCGCGCAGGACGGCATCGGCAGCCTTTTCCGCCTGAGGATGAAACAGAGGGCTGCGGCCGGAACGGGCCAGTTCTGCCATGTGTTCCGCCGGAATGTACTTTGTCTGACCGCCCCTGCGGATGCCGAGGACGGGCTGAGGACGCAGCAGGTCTGCTTTATGACGGAGATATTCAAGGCCGGGCTGGCTGTGGATGAGCAGATCGGCATCCTCGGGCAGCCATTTCAGGTGCTGACGCTCAAGCTGCGGCGCTTCCAGCCCCAGATCCTGAAAGCTGCCGGTATACAGCATGCGCCCATCAGAGCAGGGGATGGAATTGCCGCATACGCGGTTCCATTCGCCGAGGGAAAAACGCCGCCAGAGCCGGATGGCGGTATGGGGCTGCATGCGCGTCTGATAAAAGCATCGCAGCGTGGTAGGCAGCTCGAAAAGAAGTGCTTCATGCCTTCCCATCGTTTCGATGCCTTCTTCCACCACCAGCTCCAGGTGCGTTTTGTCGGCGGCTTGTTCTCCCACATGACGGATAGGGCGTCCGTCTTCGGCGCGCGCCGGGATCCGGTTATTGCCTTTGCGCAGATTGATCAGAACGAGCGTGTCATCCGCGATCAGCATGGGTTCGTTTATCATTTTGTCCCTCCTCAGCGGCAGCCGCGGTGCGCGTCATCGATCGCGCGCTGGTTTCTGCCGTGCCGGATGATGCCGTCCAGATCATTGCGGGACAGGGGATCGGAACCGGGCCGGGCCAGATCGGTCAATTCATAGTTCTGATTAAGGTCGCTCACCAGCTTGATGAGGGAGGGATCCGCGTGCTGACGGGTCAGGACAGATCTCATTGTGCCGAGCGCGGAACCGATGCGGTATTTGTCGCCGTCACACATCCGGCGTATCTGATCGATGAAACGGATGAGCTCTTCTTCAGTCATGCGATTCCTCCTCTCAAACCTTTTCGGAAAGCACGGCCAGCACCGGCTCAAAGATATCCGGTGTTTCAAAAGCACGGGCGTAGAAACGGAAGGCCTTCCACGCGGCAAGCGCGTCCTGCGGGGAAGTGCCGAACATGGTGTGCCGAAGCTCGGCATGATCCATGCCCTTCACGAGGCTCGTCATGCTCTCCTTCAGCTGCTGCATGGCTTCGTAGGCTTCCGCGCCGCTCGCAGCATGCACAAGACGATCGCCCGGGAAGCCGGGATAGCAGAGTGTGACCAGACGGGGAATGGCTTTCCCAACGGCATCCAGCAGCATCTTCTGCCCCTCTGATGTGTAAAGCCGATCCGGCTCCGGCGGAAGCAGCGCGGCTTCGTCATCGATCATGGCGTACAATTCCGTCTGATCCTTGGCGTTTTTAAGATCCTTCTGAATATCCTTCCGATCCGCGGGAGATGCCTTGCCGATCTGTTCCGCCAGGGCAGCCATTTCATGCTCGCGTTTTTCCAGGGGGTCGGGCGGCGCTGCCTGCGCGGGCGAAACTTTCGCGGAAACAGGCGCGGCGGCACGCGGCACGGGTGAAGGCGATGCAGAACTGCTCTGCGCGCGCGGCTGTGCAGAAGCGGAAGGCGCGGCAGGCGCGGCCGGAGCAGGGATCCGCGCGACGGCGGGATTGGTATTCGGAGCTTCTTTTTTGGGTGACGAAAGCTTGCGCTTCAGCAAGCGCTGCAGCCGTGACATCAGAAAACTGAACAACAGCGACGCGGCGCTGAAGATGAGCAGCGTGAGCGTACCTTCCTTCGCGCTGCCGGTGATGGCAACAATGAGTGAAATGACCGCGTCCCGGATACCGAAAAAGATGAGTACCCTCACGCTGTCAATCAGAAAAAGCAGCCAGGAACGACAGGAAGCGTAATGCATGGCGGCCGCGATAAGCAGAAAAACCAGACCCACGATCAGCCCGGTGAACATTCCCTGTGTGATCGAGAGCTACGAGATCATCAGGGCAATAACCAGCATAGCGATCGCAAGTCCCCGGGAAGAGTTATTATGACCCGACATATCATCACCGCCCATAGTATGGGATTATTATCATATCAGCACAGACAGAAAGCATTATCACAGACTCTTATCATATCATAAATTCCGTTTGGATTGCAAGGATCCACGGGGGATTTGCTGACGGGGACACGCGCGCACTTTGAGCAAGAACATGAAAGCCTGACCGGAAGATCGGTCAGGCTTTTTGAATGGGATCAGCGGCAGCGGAGCGGGAGAGATCCGCCTTTGCCGCTCATGAGGATTGCTGTTTATTTTTCCGGGAAACACGGGTCATCAGGAACAGGGCGATGATGAGGACGACAGGGAAAATACAGCCAAGGCGCATGCCGACGCGCAGCTGATCGCCCGCGGCCTGTGCCGCGCTGCCCACCATCCACGGGCCGATGGCGCCGCCCAGATCACCGGCCATGGCCAGCAGGGCAAACATGGCCGTGCCGCCGGTGGGGATGGCAGCCGAACTGATGCTGATGGTGCCCGGCCACATGATGCCCACCGAAAAACCGCACAGGATGCAGCCGACGAGGCCCAGGACGGCGATGCCGGAGAAGGAGGCCAGCAGATAGCAGACAAGGCAAAGCGCGGCGGAAGCAAACATGAAACGGGTCAGATCGATCTTCGGGCCGTATTTGCCGTAGAAGGTGCGGCAGATGCCCATTGCCACGGCGAACAGGCAGGGGCCCAGCAGATCCCCCATCGTTTTGGAAAGGCCGAGCGCGTTTTCCGCGAAGGCGGAAGCCCACTGCGCCATGGACAGCTCCGAGGCCCCGGCGCACACCATGAGCAGGATGGCCAGCAGGAAGGCGGGCAGTTTCAAAAGATCACGGATGCGCATGCCCTTGCCGTCCTCCACCAGTCGCTCGATGGGGCAGACCGCGAAATTATAGATATTGATGACAGGGATGACCGCCCAGATACAGGCCATGATCTTCCACGCCCCGATGCCGAACGCGGTGAAAAACAAGGTGCTGAGCACGATGACCGCCACGCTGCCCCAGCAATAGAAGGAATGCAGCGTGCTCATGACCGCCTCCTTATGCTCAAACGGACAGGCCTCCACGATGGGGCTGACCAGCACTTCGATCAGGCCGCTGCCGATGGCGTAAATGACGGCGCTGATGAGCACCCCGGCAAAGGGATCGGGCAGAAGCTCCGGCAGGAAGGCAAGACCGATGAGCCCCAGCGCGGAAGCGACCTCGGACGCGATGACGCATTTCCGGTAGCCGATCATATCCACAAACCGCGCGCACAGCACATCCACGATGAGCTGCGTGAAGAAGAAGGCCAGGGGGATCAGGCCGATCCTGTCCAGCGGGATCTGATAATTCTGATGAAAGAACAGGAAAAGCAGCGGCGCGAAGTTGGCGCAGATGGCCTGTGTGATGAAGCCCATGTAGCAGGCGGTGAGGGTCTTGCGGTAGTTTTTTTTCATGGGTGCCTCCATAGGTGTGTGAAGGATGCGGAAAAGCGGCCAAGACCGGACAGACGAAGAGCGCGGATAAGAACGGCCCCGGCGATCCTGCCGCGCGTAAAACTGTCAGGGACGATGAAAGAGTTTCTTTTGCCGGATAACGGTGAACAGCGGGAGCAGCCACAGGAAGAAGGCAAAGGGCAGGGAGGCGGCATTGGCCCCCAGCATGGACAGCGGCACGGAGCTGGCGATGCACCACGGCACCAGACCGGCCACCAGAATGACGGAGTTTTCCATCGCGATCATTTTATCCTCTTTTTCCGGCTCGGTATCCCCAAAGAGGGAAGCGGAAAGCTGATTCTGCATGATCGCGCCGATGGTCTGATTGCAAAAGAGCGCGCAGGTGCACACGGAAAGCAGCAGCATGGCGGGATAGCGGCCGATCCTCCCGGACAGGCGGACGAGCCGCTTGTTGAAGGCCTCCAGCATGCCGGTGCCGCGGAAAATGCCGCCGTAGGTGCCGGAGATGAGCAGGATGACGCTCACTTCCAGCATGGAGAGGATGCCGCCGCCGGAGATCATGGCATCCAGCTGCGGATCGACGGCCTTGTAGCCCAGCAGCATGCATTTGAAGCAATCGAGCACACCGGCGCCCTGCACGAATACGGCGATCAGGAAGGCGCTGATGATGCTGATCAGCATGGCGGTGCGCACCCTGATGCCGGTGAAGGGCAGGGCCAGCATGAGGATGGCCGGGATGAGGCACGTCCAGTGCATGGCGAATTCCGCGCGGAGCAGATCGGTAACGGTACCGGAGGGCTCCATCGGCGGCAGGGCGAAGGAAAGGGCGGCATAAAGGATGACACAGCACAGAAACGGCAGCGCCGCGGAGCGCAGCATCATGCGGATGTTTCTGCGCATATCGGTGTGGGTCAGCACGGCGACCAGATTGGCGCTGGAGGAGGCGGGGGAGCCTCTGTCTCCGATATATACGCCGGAAAGGATCGCGCCGGCGGTCAGCACGGGACTGACACCGGAGGCGCGGGCAATGCTGATGAGGATGACACCGGCGGTGGCGGTAACGCCGAAACTGGTGCCGATGGCATAGGACATGACGGCGGTGAGCAGGAAGGAGGCCAGCAGAAAGCCCCATGGCGGAATGAGAGAGACCCCCAGAGAAATGAAATAGGCGATGGTGCCGCTTTGCCGCCACAGACCGATCAGACAGCCGATGATCAGCATGACACTGACGACGATAAAGGAATCCTTAAAGCTGCCGGCAGCGAAGGACGCGATCTGCCGGACGGAAAAGCCCTTGCGCAGCGCGAGAAAGGAGAACAGAAAAAAGCCGATCACCAGCGGGAAGATCATGCTGAGCCCGGTGATCAGCGCTGCGGTCATGCACAGGATAAAGATCAGAAAAACGATCAGCAGTTCCATTGTTTGCTCCGCCATTTCTTAATTTTTGCGGTGGGGGATGATTACGCTTTGGGGTCTGTTTTGTGATCCGTGTATTCGTGATACAGGATATCCTTGAGCACCAGCATGGCATCCTGCCCGGTATAGCCGTGTTCGGATTGCAATCGCGTGAGCATGCGGCGGAGCTCCGCCGCGTAGCGGGGGATATCCACCTCCGATTGATAGGTCTTCAGCACGGGGTAGCGGACGCTCCAGGCCGTTGTCCAGTCTGTTTTGTGCTGGTTTTCCCCGGTCGTGTGCCGGAGGAGGACTTCGAGAGATGCGTTTTCATCCTGCACGGGAACACCTTCTTTTTTCATTGCATCCGGTACGGGAACGCCATCTTTTTTCATTGTTTTTCCTCCGGAACTTCGGCCTTTTCGGCAGCGATGAGGGCAAGCAGCTCGTTTTTCCTGCTGTCCAGATAATCCCGCCACCGTGTGCTGTTGATAAAGGGGTTGGGAGCATCCGGGCGCGCAAGCTGAAGCGCGCGGCAGCCGAGGGTATCATTGTTATCGGTGTGGTTGCCGAGGAAAAGCTCCACCTTTTCGTTCCGTACTTTTTCCAGAGAGGAAAGATAGACCGCGCGGGCCTGATCGACCGGAATATCGTTTTCGGTCAGATAATCCCGCTGAAGGGTGTTGAAGCCAAAGCCGCCGTAATAGCCGCAGCGCGCGGTGACACCGTTTTCTTCGGCGTCAAAAAAGCAGGAGAGCACACCGTCTGTATGTCCGGGGGTGAGAACAAAGCGGATCGTGACATTGCCGAAGGTAAGCACATCCCCGTCTTCGATCTCGTGATCCGGCGTGAACAGCTCATCCCGGTCTGAGCAGCCCTCGTGCATCAGGGAGAGCCATGGTTTTTCCCGGAACATGCGTGCGTCCGGCGCGCCCAGATAGAGCTGAGTGCCCCACATGCGCTTGAAGAACATGGCGCCGCCGATATGATCCAGATGTCCGTGCGAGTGGATGATCCACCTGACATCCGCCGGATTGAACCCGGCCTCCCAGATGGCCTGGATCAGCATGGCGGTCGCGCCCATATTGCCGCTGTCCAGAAGAAGCAGCCCGTTGCCTGTATCGATCAGGTGCACGCAGACCCAGCTGTCTCCCACATACCAGATGTTGCCGAAGATACGGAAAGGATGAACATAGCGCTGCTCCTGCGCCAGATACATAGGCCCGAGCAGGGTGGACTGCATGGCGCGGCGCCGTTCCTGAAGGGCTTCGTAGCTTTCCCGGATGGTCATGGTACACCTCCTGAACTCATCATACCGGTGCATTGTATCATAGATGGGAAGGAGGTTCAATGATATCGTGTATGAGCGCGGAGCGTGATGAAAGAAAATGAATAAAACATACCCGTCCGATCCGCGGGCAGGAAGATCGTGTGATTAAACAAAAACGAAAACAGAATAAACCGGCATTGTACGTAAGCGATCATAAACTGCTGTTCATTTCAAGGCATGAATTTCCTACAATGGGCACTGTCAGGAGGGCGAGGAAACCTCCTGAAAAGAAAAAAGAAAGAACACGCTCAAACGCGAAAGGAAAATCAAAATGAAAAAAATTATTGCTTCTCTTATGATCGCGGTCATGTTGGCCGTCAGTTGTTTCTCTGTGATCGGTACCGCGAGTGCCGGTTCCATCTTCGACACCATCGGCAGTCTCGCCAAATCCGCGGTGCACATTGTAAAAGCAGGCTGTAACGGTGTCAAGGGTATTGCCCTGGACGTCTTCACCGATACCCCTTCTGATGAATGCTACAAGGATATGCATGCCTCCTATGATAAGGCAGTGGAACACGCGGACAATATCATCAGGAACGGCGAAAAGGTCCTTGATGACTTTGTAGATCTGGCCGTGGGCAGCAAGGATGTCGTTGTGGGTGCTTTCGGCGCCGCGGGCACGGCGCTCTATGAGACCGAAGAATGGATCCGCACCGGTAAGAAGGATTACTCCAGGTCTGAAGCGTTTGTAGACACGATGAAGAAAGGCTATAAAAAGGCTGATAACGGAATCTTTACCGATGTCGCGGTCATCGCTTCCTCGGCCTTCGGTGTGCCCGCCTATTTCGTCGCCGGCGCGCAGCTGGTCAAGAGCGGCACCGAGCTGGCTGTTGGTTATAAAGATGGCGGGGAAGCTGCCAAGGAAATGGTCGCCGCCGGCTTCAGCGGCGTGACCTGCGGTCTGTGCAAGGGCTTTGATGTGACCGGTATGGCGAATACCGCGATCAATTACGCGGTCAATACCACTGTCAAGATCACGACGGACATCATTGACAACAAGGATAACCGCAGCATGCTGGATATCGTGCTGGAGGACACCGTTGAATCTGCTGCCAAGACCGCTGCCCTGACGGGTATCGGCAAGGCCGGTGATGCTATCCGCGCTCACAATGCCGCGAATAACAATGCCGATGCCGCGTCGGATAATGCCAGCAATGCCGCTGTTGATAATGCTTCTGTCGATAACGTCTCTGATAACACGAGCGTTTCTTCCGGCAGCACCGCGGACACCGTGTCCTCCGGCAGCACTGCCGATACCATGTCCTCCGGCGGCTCTGATATCTCTTTCGATTCCGGTGTCGATGTTCCGATCGAAAATGAGATCTGATCAAAATAAAGTATTTCGATAAAGATAAATATTAAATAAAGAAACTCCTTTTCCGGAAAAACACCGGAAAAGGAGTTTTTGATATCGGTCACAGGATCTGTACGATCCCCGGTTGCAGGATAAGAGTGGAATGATCCGACGGATCACAGCCCCTGCGCGGCAGCCTTTTTCATCTCGGCAACGTACGCGCCCACCACGGGGGCGGCATCCCTGCCGTGCTTTTCCAGCAGTTTGATGATGGCGGAGCCGACGATGGCACCGTCGGAGATGGCGGCCATCTTCGCGGCCTGATCGGGACGGGAGATGCCGAAGCCGATGGCGCAGGGCACGGAGGTGTTCTGACGGATGACCTCCACGATGGCGGCAAGATCGGTCTTGATCTCGCTGCGGGTGCCGGTGACGCCGAGGCTGGAAACGAGGTAGATGAAGCCCTCGGCTTCTTTGGCGATCATGGCGATGCGGTTTTCGGAGGTGGGGGCGATGAGGGAGATGAGATCCACGCCGTACTTGCTGCAGATGGGTTGGAATTCATCCTTTTCCTCAAAGGGCAGATCGGGCAGGATGAGACCGTCGATACCGATCTCGGCGCAGATGGAAATGAACTTTTCCGCACCGTAGGAGTAGACCACGTTGGCGTAGGTCATGAACACCATGGGGATCTTCACATCCTGCCTCAGATCGCGCACAAGGTCAAAGACCTTGTCGGTGGTCACACCGGCGCTCAGCGCGCGGATGTTCGCGCCCTGAATGACGGGGCCTTCGGCGGTGGGATCGGAGAAGGGAATGCCCAGTTCGATCAGATCGGCGCCGTTCGCCGCGGCAGCGCGGACGACTTTGGCCGTTGTTTCCAGATCGGGATCACCGCAGGTGATGAAGGGAATAAAAGCCTTGCCGTTTTCGAAAGCCTTGCGGATGTTACTCATGGAGATCCTCCCCCCTGTAGCGGGCGATGGCGGCGCAGTCCTTATCGCCGCGGCCCGAAATGGTGATGACGATGATCTGATTCTTGCTCATGGTGGGCGCGATCTTGATGGCGTGCGCCACGGCATGCGCGGACTCGATAGCGGGGATGATGCCCTCGGTCTTCGCGAGGTACTCAAAGGCGTTCACCGCCTCATCATCCGTAACGGCCACATATTCGGCGCGGCCGGTGTCATGCAGGTTGGCATGCTCCGGTCCGATGCCGGGGTAATCCAGACCGGCGGAGATGGAATAGACCGGCGCGATCTGGCCGTATTTGTCCTGACAGAAATAGCTCTTCATGCCGTGGAAGATGCCGAGGCGGCCGGTATTGATGGTGGCGGCTGTCTCGAATGTATCGATGCCGCGGCCGGCCGCTTCGCAGCCGATCAGGCGCACACCGGTATCCGGGATGAAGTGATAGAAGCTGCCGATGGCATTGGAGCCGCCGCCCACGCAGGCGATGACGGCATCCGGCAGACGGCCTTCTTTTTCAAGGATCTGCTGTTTAGTCTCCTTGGAGATGACGGCCTGGAAATCACGCACGATGGTGGGGAAGGGGTGCGGGCCCATGACGGAGCCCAGGCAGTAATGCGTGTCATCGATGCGGCTGGTCCATTCGCGCATGGCCTCGCTGACGGCATCCTTCAGGGTGGCGGTGCCGGTGGTGACCGGAATGACCTCCGCGCCCAGCAGCCGCATGCGGTACACATTCAGCGCCTGGCGTTTGGTATCCTCTTCGCCCATGAACACCACGCACTCCATGCCCATCAGCGCGGCGGCGGTGGCGGTGGCCACGCCGTGCTGACCCGCGCCGGTCTCGGCGATCAGACGGGTCTTGCCCATCTTCTTGGCCAGCAGAGCCTGACCCAGAACATTGTTGATCTTATGCGCGCCGGTGTGGTTCAGATCCTCACGCTTGAGGTAGATCTTCGCGCCGCCCAGATCCTTCGTCATTTTTTCCGCGTAGTACAGGCGGCTGGGGCGGCCGGCGTATTCATTAAAAAGCTCGGTCAGCTCCGCGTTGAATTCCGGGTCATCCTTGTAGTGGTCGTAGGCGGCTTCCAGCTCGATCACAGCGTTCATCAGCGTTTCGGGGATGTACTGTCCGCCGTGGATGCCGAAGCGTCCCTTGGGATTGGTCATTTTGCTCCACTCCTCTCAATCTTGGATCGCCCGGACAAACTGCACAAAGTCGCGCATTTTGCCGGCGTCTTTTGTTTTTTCGGTTTCGATGCCGCTGGATACATCCACCCCTGCGGGATGCACCCGGGCAATGGCTTCACATACGTTTTCGGGGCTCAGGCCGCCGGCCAGAATGAAGGGGCGCTTCATGCCCTCGATCAGCGACCAGTCAAAGGCCTTGCCGGTGCCGTAGCCGTTATCCAGCAGCACCATATCGGCATGGCTTTCCTCCGCCTTGACGGCATCCTCGGCAGAGCGGATCTTGAACGCGCGGAAAATGGTTTTTCCGGTCATGCGGCGCAGGGCGTCGATGTAATCGTTATCCTCATGTCCATGCAATTGCGCGATATCGATGATACCGTCATTCAGCAGGGAGGCGACCTCCTCAATGGGGGCATCCACGAACACGCCGGCTGCCTGAATGGCGGGATCCAGCGCCGCTTTCATCCGGGCGGCCATCTCGCGTGTCACATTTCTGTGGCTTGGCGGAAAGAATACGAACCCGGTGTAATCCGGCTTCAGGGCATTCACGGCTTCAATATCCTGCATGCGGAACATGCCGCACAGCTTGATTTTGATACTCATATTGCTGCCTCCCTCATGGCTGCCAGCATCCGGGGCTTATCCGGAGAACGCATCAGCGCTTCGCCGATCAGCGCGGCGTCCGCGCCGATGTTACGGAGGACCTTGCAGTCCTCAGGCCCCTTCACGCCGCTTTCCGCCACATAGACCCGATCCGCCGGGATCAGGTCACGCAGGCGGGCGGCATTGGTAAAGTCTACGGAAAAATCCTTGAGATTGCGGTTATTGACACCGATGATCTTCGCCCCGGCGGAGACAGCGGAGGCGATCTCTTCGGCATTGTGCGTTTCCACCAGCGCGGCCAGCCCCAGTTCATCACAGATCCGCAGCCGGTGGGCGATCGCGGCGGTGTCATCCAGCGCGCAGATGAGCAGCACGGCATTGGCGCCCATCACACGGGCCTGATACAGCTGATAATCATCCACGGTGAAATCCTTGCGGAGCATGGGTGTGCCGATCGCCGCGCGGATCTCAGTAAAGATGGCATCCGAACCCAGGAACCATTTGGGCTCCGTAAGGCAGGAAACGGCGTCCGCCCCGGCGGCCTCGTAATCCCGGGCGATGTCCAGATAGGGGAAATCCGCCGCGATGACGCCCTTGGAGGGGGAGGCCTTCTTCACCTCGCAGATGAAGCGCATGCCGGGCCGGGAGAGCGCGGAGAGGAAGGCATCGCCGTTCCCCCTGCCGAGGGAGAGGGCCGCTTCTTTTAACTGTTCCTCCGGTACGCGTTCCCTGTCCGCCTGCACGCGCTCCCGCGCGTGGGCGGCGATGGTATCAAGGATCGTGGACATGTCACACCTCGTTGGACACGCGGATCACGTTTTCCAGTGTCTGCAGGGCTTTGCCGCTGTCGATCAGCTCCGCTGCCAGACGGACACCGTCTGCGATGGAATCCGCCTTGCCCGCGATGGCCAGCGCCGCGCCGGCGTTCATCAGCACGGTGTCGCGCTTGGGACCCTTCAGCGCGCCGGAAAGGATATCGCGCGTGATCTGCGCGTTCTCGGCGGGGGTGCCGCCCAGCAGATCGGACTTATCGCAGCGGGTGAGGCCGAAGTCCTCGGGGGTGATGGTGTAGGTCTTGTACCAGCCATCCCTGAACTCGCATACGCGGGTGGGCGCGCTCATGGAGATCTCGTCCAGTTTATCGGTGCCGTAGACGACCATTCCGTGCGTTACGCCGAGGGAGGAGAGCACCTGCGCCAGCGGCTGCAGCAGATATTCGTCATAAACGCCCAGCAGCTGCATCTTGGGGCAGGCGGGATTGGTGAGGGGCCCCAGAATATTGAACACGGTGCGGAAGCCCAGCTCCTTGCGGATGGCACCCACGTATTTCATGCTGGTGTGATATTTCTGAGCAAAGAAGAAGCAGAAGCCCGCGGCATCCAGCAGCTTGAGGCACTGTTCCGGAGTCAGCGAAATATTGACCCCCAGCGCCTCCAGACAATCCGCCGTGCCGGACTTGGAGGAGGCGGCGCGGTTGCCGTGCTTGGCCACCTGTACGCCCGCCGCGGCGATGACCATGGCAGAGGTGGTGGAGATGTTGAAGGACTGCGCTTTGTCACCGCCGGTGCCTACGATCTCGAGCACCTGACGATCACCGACATCCACTTTGGTGGCGTGCTCGCGCATGGCGGCGGCGCAGCCGGAGATCTCGTCAATGGTCTCGGCACGGGTGCTCTTGGTGGACAGGGCGGCCAGGAAGGCCGCGTTCTGGGTGGCGGTGGTTTCGCCGTTCATGATCTCATTCATGACCTGATAGGCTTCATCATAGGTGAGGTCTTCCTTCATGGTGATTTTGGCAATGGCTTCGCGGATCATATGAGGTTCCTCCTTGTTTGTTTTCTGATATTGGTTTTATGCTTTGTAGTTCTTCGCGAAATCGACAAAATTGGTCAGCATCTGCTTTCCGTCCGGTGTCATGATGGATTCCGGATGGAACTGTACGCCGAAGATGGGGTGATCCCGATGCTGTACGGCCATGATCTCGCCGTCCGCGGTGACCGCGGTGACACGCAGGCAATCCGGCATGGTATCAGCCACGGCGGCCAGGGAGTGATACCTTGCCACAGGCGCCTGAGCGGGGATGCCGGTAAACAGGGGACAGCCCTCTGCAAAGGCGGTGAGGCTCTGCTTGCCGTGCATCAGTTCCTTGGCGTAGGAGACCGTGGCGCCGAAGGCGGCGCAGATGGCCTGATGGCCGAGACACACGCCCAGCAGCGGTACCTTTTCACCGATGCGTCTGGCAGCCTCCACGCAGATGCCCGCGTCCTCCGGACGTCCGGGGCCGGGGGAAAGGATGATCGCGTCCGGCTTCAGCGCCAGCACCTCTTCACAGGTCATGGCATCGTTGCGGATCACGCGGATATCGGGCTCGATGGCGCCGATCATCTGATAAAGGTTGTAGGAAAAGCTGTCATAGTTGTCGATCAGAACGATCATTTACTCCACCTCCTGCGCTTCTTCCAGCGACCGGATGACCGCCGCGGCTTTGTTGTAGCACTCGGTATATTCCTTGTCGGGCACGCTGTCGGCCACGATGCCGGCGCCGCTTCGGACAAAGACCTTGTTATTCTTCTTGTAGGCGATGCGGATGGCGATGCAGGTGTCAAGGTTGCCGGTAAAATCCAGATAGCCGATGGCGCCGCCGTAGATGCCGCGCTTATTGTTCTCCAGTTCACCGATTAACTGGCACGCTCTGATCTTCGGGGCACCGGACAGGGTTCCAGCAGGAAGGACGGCACTGATGGCATCCAATGCGTCATATTTTTCCTGAATCTCACCTCGCACGGTAGAGCCAATGTGCATCACATGAGAATAACGCTCAATGGAGTGGAACTTTTCCACCTGAACCGTTCCGAACTTACTGATCTTTCCCAGATCATTTCTACCCAAGTCTACCAGCATATTGTGTTCGGCAAGTTCTTTCTCGTCAGCAAGAAGGTCTTCTTCCAACGCTTTGTCTTCTGCTTCCGTCTTTCCTCTCGGTCTGGTTCCAGCCAGCGGGAAGGTATGAAGAACGCCATTTTCCAGCTTCACCAGCGTTTCCGGAGACGCTCCGGCAACCTCCACATCAGTTCCGGAGAAGTAGAACATATACGGCGATGGATTGATGGTGCGCAGCATGCGGTAGGTGTTCAGAAGGCTCCCCTCGAAGGGGGCGGAGAGTCGGTTGGA
>CALCTW010000125.1 GCA_937907055.1 uncultured Clostridia bacterium
CAGGGAAGCGAAGTGCGGATGGGATAAACGCTGAAGGCATCTAAGCGTGAAGCCCGCCTGGAGAATAGAATTGCCACTGAATCAATCAGGTAAGGCCCCTCAGAGACGATGAGGTTGATAGGTCAACGCTGTGAGTGTGGTAACATGCGAGGTTGTTGATACTAATAGGCCGAGGGCTTGATCTGCAGCTGTGGTAGGTAAGGAAAGCTGAAGCGAGAGCTGAAGCTGAAAGAATTGACGAAGGAACCTGAACGGTCAATAACGGACCTGTGTAGTTTTGAAGGCGCGAGAGCGAGACCGGGTAAAACAAAGCGAAAGCGGAGCGGAAGCGAAGGAAAGCGGAAACGAAGCAAGAGCGGAGAAGAGCAAGGTCGAGCGCAAGCGAAATATTTCCGGTGACAATAGCCTGAGGGATCCACCTGTTCCCATACCGAACACAGAAGTTAAGCCTCAGCACGCTGATGGTACTTGGCGGGCAACCGCCCGGGAGAGTAGGTCGTCGCCGGATTCAAATGCCTTAGTAGCTCAATGGCAGAGCATTCGGCTGTTAACCGAAGGGTTGTAGGTTCGAGTCCTTCTTGAGGCGCCAAAGATACTCACCTGAAAAGGTGAGTATTTTTATACCATAAGATACAGAATACAGTAAGTTTTACTTTTCAAACCACTATATCTATGATATAATTCTTAAGCATTTCGATGCAAAAACACTGCAGGGAGGAAAGTATGGATCACTATAAGCTGATGATCACTGGCGGCAATCCGCTCGTGGGTGATACATATGTTTCCGGTGGAAAAAATACGACTGTAGCGCTGATTCCCGCGATCCTGCTCACCGACGATGTATGTACGCTGGAGAATCTGCCTGACATAGAAGATGTTCATGTACTGAATGAGATCATGGAGCTGATCGGCTGCAAGGTCGTTTATGAACCTACAGAGAAAAGACTGACGATCGACCCCAGTAATGTCAATAAAACAACCGTTCCCTACAGCATCACAAAGCGCATGCGCGCCAGTTACTATCTGATCGGCGCGCTTCTGGGACGATGCGGGAAGGCCGAGGTGGGTTATCCGGGCGGATGCACGATCGGCAACCGTCCCTTTGATCAGCACATCAAAGGTTTCCGCGCGCTGGGCGCGATGGTGGATGAACGCGGCGCTGAGATCTGCGCGAACGGCGTGATGACCGGCTCCAGCATCGTATTTGACAGAATCACCGTCGGCGGCACGATCAATGTCATGCTGGCTGCTGTTAAGGCAAAGGGGACAACGATCATCTATAACGCTGCGAGGGAACCGCACGTGGTCGACCTTGCGAACTTCCTGAATTCCATGGGTGCCAAGGTAAAGGGTGCCGGTACGGATACGATACGAATCAATGGTGTTGAAAAACTGCACGGAAGCACTTATTCTGTGATCCCTGATCAGATCGAGACCGGTACGCTGATGATCGCGGCTGCGGCGACACGCGGTGACGTGACGATCCACGGCTGTATTCCCACTCATATGGAGGCACTGACCGCAAAGTTGCTTGAAATGGGTGTGATGGTCACGGAAAGCGATGATGCCATCCGTGTCCGCACGATCAGGGGACACCGCGCTGTCAATATCAAGACGCAGGAATATCCCGGTTTCCCGACCGATCTTCAGCAGCCGATGAGCGCGATGCTCTGCAAAGCGACCGGTACCAGCATCATCAACGAAACGATCTTCGAATCCCGCTTCAAGCATCTGGTTGAGATGCAGAGGATGGGGGCTCAGATCCGTATCATTGAGCAGACGGCAACGATCGAAGGTGTATCGGAACTTTACGGCGCGCCTGTCACCTGTACGGATCTTCGCGCAGGTGCCGCGCTGGTAGTGGCCGGACTGATGGCAAAGGGTACAACGGAGATCTATGAGCCCGGCTATATCGAGCGCGGATACGAACATATCGAAGAAAAGCTTCGCGCGTTGGGTGCCGAGATCTATCGTGAAAATATCTGATCGGAAGATCAGGGAGAGAGAAGGAAAAGCGTGAACGCTTTTGAAGTGCTCGGCCTTCCGGCTGACGCGGATACTGAACAAATCCATAACGCCTACCGCGTGCTGGTAAAAAAGTGGCATCCGGACCGGTATGAAGGAACGCCTCAGCAGCATGAGGCCCAACAGATGCTCATCAAGCTGAACCTGGCCTATGAAGAAGCCATGCAGCTGGCCGGAAACCGCGCAAGCAGCGTGACCAGAATGGTCACATGCGAGGAAGCGATCGAGCTTGCCGAACGGCAATACAGAAATACCAATTTTGAGAGCGCGCTGCGTCAGTTGTGCCGGACCGAACAGAAGAACGCGGAATGGTTCTGCATGGAGGGCAAGATCCTCCTCGCGCTGAAGCAGTACTCTTCCTCCCATCAGGCCTACCGTGAAGCGGTACGGCTGGACCCTCAGAACAAAAAATACAGGGAAGGCGCGCTGGAAGCCGCCCTGCAGATGAAAAAGCATAATAAACCGGCTTATAAGGTTGCTGACTGGCTGGACGGTCTGCTGCATCCGAGAAAAGCCGCGAATCGATAAGCATCGGTGAGAGCCGGTGCTTTTTCATTTTCCGGCGCGGACGTTTTTGTATAATTCTGTGCAAAAAAACGCATAAACCTATCAATTTGGCCGCGAATCCTTGCATCGCGGATGGGTCTATAATATGATAATCAAAACGAAATCGGAGGAAGATATATGAAAGCGTTATTTATCGGCGGTACCGGTACTATTTCCACTGAGATCTCAAAGAAGCTGATCCGTGAAGGCTGGGAGTTGACATTGCTTAACCGCGGCAGCAAGCCCATGGAAGGCGCGGAACAGATCATCTGTGATATCAATGACGAAGCGGC
The DNA here is from genome assembly GCA_937907055.1 of uncultured Clostridia bacterium. Lineage (GTDB taxonomy): Bacteria > Bacillota > Clostridia > Christensenellales > Aristaeellaceae > ZC3RG03. The sequence goes on from CALCTW010000125.1 coordinate 2,865, forward strand.
TGCCGCTGAAGTGCTGAAGGACAGGACCTTTGACGTAGTGGCTGATTTTATCGCCTTTGTGCCCGAACAGGTGCAGCGCGATATTCGTCTTTTCAAGGGCAGGACGAACCAGTATATCTTTATTTCCTCTGCTTCTGCGTATCAGAAGCCGCTTTCCTCTCCCGTGATCACGGAATCCACCCCGCTGCATAATCCCTACTGGCAGTACAGCCGCAACAAGGCAGTGTGCGAAAGCATCCTGATGCAGGCTTACCGCGAGGAAGGCTTCCCTGTGACCATTATCCGTCCCAGTCACACCTATGCCGAATGGGGCCTTCCGCTGCCTGTGCACGGCCGCAAGGGCGTATGGCAGGTGATCGACCGTATGCTGCAGGGCAAAAAGGTGCTCCTGCCCGCGGACGGCGCGACGTTGTGGACTGTGACGGCTTCCCGTGACTTTGCAAAGGGCTTCTGCGGCATCATGGGCAATATCCACGCGATCGGTGAGACCTATCACATCACCTCCGATGAGAGCCTGACCTGGGAACAGATATACCGTGTGATCGCGGATGAACTGAAGGTGGAGTTCAAGCCCTGCTATGTGCCGGCCCATCTGCTGGCCAAGGTGCCCGGATATGATTTCGCGGGCGAGTTGCTGGGCGACAAGACCAATACCGTGATCTTTGACAACACCAAGATCAAGCGCGCTGTGCCCGGATTCTGCTGTACCGCCCGCTTTGATCAGGCCGGACGCGAATCTGTGCGTTATATCATGGAACATACTGAAATGCACATTCCCGATCCTGAGTTCGACGCGCTGACTGACCGCATCGTGGCGGCGATGGAAAAGGCTGAAAAAGAGATCTGCGGCTGCTGAGATAACCTTAAAAGGGGAAACAGAAGCGCAAAGGACGGTCTCTCATAAACACAGAAAAGTCTCCGCGGACAGCGGAGGCTTTTTTGTATGGGATCGGGGCAGAGAATAGAGAAAAATCGAGATTTTGGGGGACAGGACACGAAATAAATTATTGCAAAAGAAGCCGGTCATTGGTATAATAGAATAAATTTTCATCTGGTGAATCATTGCCTCATGAAAAAATATCAAGGAGGATCTGACCATGAAAAAGATCGTTGCTATCGCGCTGTCTTTGATGCTCGTGCTCTCCAGTGTGTCTGCCCTGGCCTTTGAACAGGCTGCCAGCTACACTCCCGACGCGCGCGTCTATGACGGCGGCGAGATCACAACTACTGCTGCCCAGATCGGCGGCGGTTCCGTTACCAGCGATGTCTACGCCGGCATCGAAGGTATGGACTATACCGATGAGAAGGTGTACACCTTCAATGACTACACTTCCGGTATCGGTTCCAGCATGAACTGGGACCCCCTCTCCTGGGAGACCAATGATGACAGCAACGTGCTGGACTTCATTTCCAGCGGTTTCTACACCTTCAAGCTGAACAGCACCAAGACCGGTTACTCCATCGTTCCCGAACTGGCTGCTGAAATGCCTGTTGATGTGACTGCCGAGTATGTCGGTCAGTACGGCGTCAAGGAAGGCGATGCCAACAAGGCCTGGCGTATCGCCCTGAACCCCGATGCCTGCTGGAGCAATGGCGAGAAGATCACTGCGGATGACCACGTTTACTCCATCCAGCAGCTGCTCAATCCCAAGATCCTGAACCGTCGTGCCGACAGCTACTATGCCGGTGACTTCGTGATCGTGAACGCGAAGAACTACCTGTATGCCGGCGGCGCCACCTATGACCTGTACACCGGTGTTGAATCTCCTGACACCCTGTATGTGGATATGTGGGGCTTCTGGGGCATGGAAGGCGCTGTGGACGCTGAAGGCAATGCCTGCCCGCAGTATGCTTCCGTCTCTGATGACACCATGTACCGTGACCTGGCTGTCGAAGACGAGAACGCTGATGAAGCTTTCGTTTCCGGCGCTTACCTGTGGAACAACTACCTGACCGCGGGCGCTCCCTACGAAGCCTATGCTACCAGCTATGTTTATTACAAGGCTGCTGCTGCCGCTGTGACCTGGGAAGACGTTGGTTTCAAGAAGATCGACGATTACACCATCGACTTCATTCTGGCCAACCCCGTTGACGAGCCCGCTTTCTACGTACCCTACAACCTCTCCAGCAGCTATCTGGTCTACAAGCCGCTGTACGAGGCCTGCAAGAGCTTCTTCGACGCCGACGGCAAGCCCGTGGACAACGAAGAGGATGCCGAGACTGTGACGACCAACTACTGCCACACCCTCGACACCTCTATCAGCTACGGCCCCTACAAACTGACCGCTTTCGAACTGGACAAGGAATACACCCTGTCCCGCAACGAGAACTGGTTCGGCTATCACGACGGCAAGCATCTGGGCCAGTACCAGTGCGACGTCATCAATGTTCCGGTCATCGCTGAGCACACGACAGCCATGCTCGCCTTCGAAAAGGGCGAAGTGGACGGCATTGCGCTGGACAGCGCCGACATGGAGAAGTACGGCACGTCCGAGTACGTGAAGTACGGCCCCAACAACGGCTACACCACCAAGCTGACCTTCAACACCAATTACGAGAAGCTCCTCGAGCACGGCACCAACTCTCAGGTGCTCGTTGTCGACGAGTTCCGTCAGGCGTTCTCCTACTGCTATGACCGCAAGGAATTCGCCACCGCCTTCACTGCCGCCGGCACCGCCGGTTTCGGCCTGATCAACGAAGTTTACTGCTACAACCCCTTCACCGGCGAAACCTACCGCGAGAGCGCTCCCGCCAAGGCCGCGCTGTGCAACGCGTTTGCCGTTACCTACGGCGAGGGCGGCGAGTATGAGACGCTGGACGAGGCTTACGAAGCCATGACCGGCTACGACATGGAGAAGGCGCAGGCCCTCATGGCGATTGCCTATGACAAGGCTGTTGCGACCGGCATCTATGACGGCGTATCTCCCGTGACCATCGACTTCCGCGTATACCAGAACGACACCATCTACGTCCAGATGTTCAACTACATCGACAGCCACCTGCAGGAAGCCTGCAAGGGCACCGGTTTTGAGGGCAAGGTTTCCCTGACCATGACCGTGGACGCGGACTACTACGAGACCAACTACTCCGGCGGCGCGGACATGATCTTCACCACCTGGGGCGGCGCGACCATGCAGCCCTTCACCCTCCTCTATGAGTGCTACTGCGACGCCTCCGACGGCAGCGGCCAGCAGATGGAGTATGGCTACGACACCACCAAGATCGACGTCGTGTTCAACGTGAACGGCGAAGAGATCACCGAAACCCTGCAGAACTGGACCCTGTGGATCGACAACGGCTCCGTGCCGTCCATCGAAGAGAAGCTCGGCAAGTTCGGCGATTACAGCTACGCGACCCGCTGCGCGTTCTTCGCCGGCTGCGAAGCTGCGTTCCTCAACTGGCATCCGACCACTTCTGTCTACTATCGCAATACTGCTTCCATGGATTCCCAGAAGATTCAGTCTGCGTGCGACAGCTACCTGAACCTCATCGGTTTCGGCGGCATCCAGTTCATGACCTTCAATTATGACGACACGGAGTGGGCCGAGTACATCGCCAACAACGAGCTCGTCTACTAATTCCACGGCAAAGCCTAAAACCTAGTTTTTGGCGCCATAGGCACGGGCGACTTGTTCGCCTGTGCCTATGTGCTGGTTTATGGATTTGAAAACAACGCTTGTGCCTGAACGGAATTTAAGGCAAAAGCGAGAAGATATTGTCGAAACTGCAAACAAATCCAAACGGTTTTCTCCATTATCGCACAAAACATTTTACTTTTCCGGCGTTTTGTGCTATAATCAAAGAACCGCGTCGACGGCGGGCGGCTCTTTGTGCGCCTATTCGTTGGAGGAACCTTTCCGAAAGCGCGTTTTTGCTTTTTTCCAAAGACCAATTCGACTGGGAGCGATAGGATGAAATACATCATTAAGCGTATTCTGCTCATGTTTCTCGTACTGTTCATCATTATGACGATGTGCTTTGTGCTCATCAAGCTCTTGCCGCTGCCGGCAGTGCGCGAAATGGGCAAGGACATCAATCTGGTGCTGGCCAAGCGCGAGAAAATGGGCTACAACAAGCCGATTCTGGTGCAGTATTATCTGTTCTGGAAGAACATCATCACCGACTGGGACTGGGGCGTTGGCGAGCAGATGTACGTAGGGTACAGCGTTTGGGACGTGATGATGCAGAAGCTGCCCTACACGGTGCTGGTAAACCTTTACTCCATACTGTTTGCCATACCGCTGGGACTGATCTTCGGTATCTTCGCGGCGCTTAAAAAGAACAAGTGGCAGGATCATTTGATCTCTACCGGCGTAATGGTCTTTGTATCGGTGCCCAGCTATGTATACGCGTTTCTGGTGCAGTACTTCCTGTGCTTTAAGCTGGACTGGTTCCCCTTGCAGCTGGAATCGCTGGAAAAGGCGGGCTCGCTTTTCAGTGGGCGAATGTTTGTGTCCATGGTTCCGGCCATTCTGTCGCTGGCATTTGGCAGCATCGCGGGCTTTACGCGGTATACCCGCGCGGAGCTGAGCGAGGTGCTCACGGGCGAATACATGCTGCTTGCGCGCACGAAGGGCCTGACCAAGGCGCAGGCCATCAGCCGCCACGCGCTCAAAAACGCGATGGTCCCGGTCCTTCCGTCCATCATCGCGGACTTCGTCTCCATCATGTCCGGCTCCCTCATCATCGAGAAGATCTTCGCGGTCCCGGGCGTCGGTGCTCTTTACATTCAAGCCATCAGCTACCTCGACTTCGACGTCTTCATGGTGTGCAACGCCTTCTACGTTTCCTTCGGCTTGCTCGCCTCGATCTTGATCGACCTCAGCTACGGCTTCATTGATCCTCGCATCAGAATGGGGGAACGCTAATATGGCAAACAACGTGAACGACATCATCAAGAACGGGCGCGCGGACGATTTTGAGTT
>CALCTW010000126.1 GCA_937907055.1 uncultured Clostridia bacterium
TCGACATTCTCTCCCTCTTTTCCTTTTGGTTTCAAAAAGCGCCTGTGCTTTTTTTGCACAGACGCTTTACTTTGTTGATGGTCTGAGCACACCGCGAAAAACGGTGTGCTTTTTAAATACCCCCTCGCTCTTTGTGTGAGCGGGGGGATTTTGCGCTTATGAATGATCAGTGAATGACAGCGATCAGTTTTCGTAACGGATGACGCCGTTGATCAGCACCTTGCGGACATTGGTGCCGCTCTGCATGGGATCACCGTCCGCGAGAACGATATCAGCATCCTTGCCGGCTTCAAGAGAGCCGATGCGATCCGCCACACCGATGTGTCTGGCGGGATTGATGGTGATGGCCTGAAGAGCGGCAAAAGGATCCATGCCCGCTTTGACTGCCAGACCCGCGCAGAGGGGAAGATACTGCTGAGGAATGACAGGCGCGTCGGTGATGATGGAGACCTGAAGACCGGCTTTGGCAAGAATGCCGGGGGTGGTCCAGGACTTATTGGTCAGTTCCAGTTTGGAGGCACCGCCGAGGGTGGGGCCGACAGCTACGGGAACATTGGCCCTGGAAAGCGCGTCAACGATAAGATGACCTTCCGTGCAATGCTCGATGGTGATACGGACACCGAATTCCTTCGCGATGCGGATGGCAGTCATGATGTCATCGGCCCTGTGCGCGTGCGCCTTCAGCGGAATATCACCGCGGAGGACCGGAATGAGCGCTTCCATCTTCATATCGAACTTGGGCTGCTTGGTGATATCGCCTTCGGCGGCCTCCTTGCGAAGCATGTAATCCTTCGCGTTATAGAGCGCTTCGCGAAGCTTGGCAGCGGTGGTCATACGGGCGGAATCGCACTTGTCGCGATAGCAGCGCTTCGGATTTTCACCGAAAGCGCACTTCATGGCGACAGCGGGATCGATCACCGCTTCTTCGACGGTGTCGCCGAAGAGTTTGATGGCAAGGAAGGTGCCGCCCAGCACATTGGCAGAACCCGGGCCGGTGCAGACAGTGGTCACGCCGCCTTCAAGCGCCATGGGAATGGAAACATCCTGCGGATAGTAGCTGTCGATACCGCGGAGCTGAGGGCAGCAGATATCGTTCATTTCGTTGTAATCGTGCGTCATACCGGTGGGACCGCCCCAGGTATCAAGACCGAGATGGCTGTGGGCATCCACGAATCCGGGATAGGCCTGAAGACCCTCCGCGTTCAGTACAGGTTCATCAGCAGGGGCGGAAATCGAGGCGCCGATCGCGGCGATCTTGCCGTCCTTGACAAGGATATCACCTTTGAAGGCTTCCGCGTGAATGGCATCGTGGATCATGGCGTTTTTGATCAGCATAAACAGTATCTCCTTTTTATGATATTTGAAAATAGGGAGGCTCAGGCGTTGGCCATACGGAAGATGGCGAGCATATCTTCTTCACGGAGGAAGCGCGCGGAACCCTTGCCGCCGTTGCAGCCGACCGCGCACTTATGCGCCATGACCTTCAGGTCTTCGTCGGTCGCGTTTACACCCAGTTCATGCAGATTGATGGGCATATTGATGGCGTGATAGAATTCCTCCATGGCTTCGATACCCTTGAGCGCGATCTCTTCATCGGTGCCTTCTTCGGCAACTCCCATCACATTGACCGCGTAGCGGCGGAAACGGGGAAGACAATTGAGATAGACATAACGCGCCCAGCTGCTCCAGATGGCGGCAAGACCCGCGCCGTGGGCGACATCATACAGACCGCCCAGTTCATGCTCCAGCTTGTGGGTCATCCAGTCGCCGCCGTCATTGCCGCAGCCGGTAAGGCCATTGTGGCTGAGACTGCCGGCCCACATGACCTCAGCGCGCGCGTCATAATCATCGGGATGATCACGAAGAACGAGGGCCTTTTCCTTTACAGTGCGAAGAAGGCCTTCAGCCATGCTGTCGGTCAGTTCCATATTGCCGCCGTTTGTAAAATAGCGCTCCATGGTGTGCATCATGATATCCGTGCAGCCGCAGGCTGTCTGATAGTCCGGCAGAGTCATGGTGAGAACGGGATCCAGAATGGCAAAGCAGGGACGGCCGTAATCACTGGAATAACCGCGCTTGACAAGACCTTCTTCCTTGGTGATAACGGAAGAATCGCTCATCTCACTGCCGGTGGCTGAAAGCGTAAGGATGACACCGATGGGCACACAGGCCTTGGCAACACGTTTGTAATCGTAAAAATCCCAGACATCGCCTTCGTTGGCAACACCGTAACCGATGGCCTTGGCAGAATCGATCGCGCTGCCGCCGCCGACCGCGAGGATCAGATCGACATTCTCCTTTTTGACCAGTTCGATACCCTCACGGACGAGGGAAAGACGGGGATTCGGAACAGCGCCGCCGAGCATGACATAAGCGACTCCGGCTTCATCCAGCAGAGAACGCACCTGATCCATGAGGCCGGAACGGATGACACTGCCGCCGCCGTAGTGGATAAGCAGCTTTGTGGCGCCGGTCTCCTTTACAAGTTCGGGGAGACGGGAAACGGTGCCCTTGCCGAACGCGACCTTTGTGGGGGTAAAATACTGAAAGTTGAACATAATGACCTCCTGCTTTTCAATACTTTGATTTGAAAATTTCGATTAATAAGAACGGATGACCTTATATGCATCATAGCATAAAAGAGAGAAAAGTACAACCGGAAAGAGACAGAACGAGATGATTAGTTGAATCAATAAGGGTCTGAAGCGGAAAAGGAGGCTGCAATTTCAGGGTGGGCGGAGAAGGCAACTGCAATATACAGAAGAGTCAAAAAGGTGAAAAATAGAAAAAACGCTGAACAGTAAAGTCAGCGTTTTTGTGATGAACGGGGGATCAATGACAGGACACGTTTTTTTCGATCCAGTCAAGCGCGCGTTCAGGCCAGCCTTCCATGCACATGCCTTCCGCTTCGGCAAACCCATGATTGCCCTGAGGACCGACCTCCAGAAGATGCGGGATGCCTTCTTTTTCAAGAGCACGCGCAAGGCGATAGGAGTTCTCAGGGGGAACGAGACTGTCATCCGCCGCGAGGAAAATAGCACAGGGCGGGAAAGGCGCGACATGCTCGGGGATCTCGTAATCCGAATGGATGGCTTCATCAAAAGTGCAACCGAGAACATCGATCACAGAAGGGTTGAAATTTTCTTCCTGCAGATCGAGCTTCCAGGAGGTGAAGGGATAGATGGGGATCATGGCCTGGGGCTTCGGGAGGCCGAAGGAATGACAGCCGTATTGACGGGTGGACCAGAGACAGATGAGATAACCGCCCGCGGAGTAGCCGTTGGTAATATAATGATCCCAACGGACGCCGAACAGGGATTCATGATCACGGATGAAGCGGAAGGCCTGCGCGAAATCCTGCATTTCCTTGGGGATCACGGAGTTGACACCGCCGACACGATAGTTGAGCACAAAGACATGATATCCACGGCGATTGTAGTGATCCGCGACCGGCCAGCCCTCGGTCAGGTTCCAGACATTCCAGAATCCGCCGCCGGGGACGAGGAAGATGTAGGGGCGTTCGGACGCCTTTGGATCATCAGAGGGCAGCCAGAGGAGGTTGACATCCGCTTTGGCAGGGTCATCAGCGCATTCCGCTTCGGTGTAGATGGGATAAAGATAATGGCCGGTTTCCATGGCCTTCATGACGCGGACGATACCGCGGTTAATATTGCCGCCAAAGTGTTCCGCATGAAGCTGGGAGAGTGTTTTGGGGTAGAAGGGCTGGTTTTCGATATCGTAATTATAGATGGCGTATTTCGCCAGTGGTTGAAATTCAGGGGACTGAAGCAGTTCCGCGAGGGTCATTTGCTCGTTCAGTTGCATAATATTCCTTCTTTCTGTGGATCAATCGTGACAGGAGTGTAAAAAGGAGAGGGGATAGTCTGTATGCGTTAATCATCCGCGAGATACGCGCCCTTCATGGCGCTGACTGCGTGACGGGTGTAGCGACCAAGAAGACCGTGCGTATAGCGGGAGCTGAAACCGGGCCACCGCGCGTGGCGTTCCTGTAGGATCAGATCGATCTCTTCCGGTGTACGCGCTTCGCCGTTGACACCGACGATATCAAGACGGCGGGCGGCTACATCGATGCGGATCAGGTCACCTTCCTGCACCAGCGCGATGGGACCGCCCACGGCAGCCTCTGGTGAAACATGGCCGATGACAGGGCCGCGTGAACCGCCGGAGAAGCGGCCGTCCGTGATCAGCGCGACGGAAGCCGCGAGCTCCGGATCGGAACAGATGGCTTCGCCTGTGTAGAACATTTCGGGCATGCCGCTGCCGCGAGGGCCTTCGTAGCGGATGAAGATGGCATCGCCGGGCGAGACCCTGTGATGAAGAACGGTATCGATACAGGCTTCCTCGCTGTCAAAGGGACGCGCCTTCAGGGTGACCTGCTGCATCGCTTCCGGACAGGCTGTGTGCTTGATGACACAGCCTTCAGGCGCGAGATTGCCGTGAAGGACAGAAATGGAACCATTCCGGCCTTTCGCGTGGGCATAATCGCGGATGATATCTGTGCGGCAGATGGTACGGCCAAGCTTCGTGGCATGCTGCTGTAAAAGCTGTTCACAGCGATCATACCAGCCGCTTTCGCGAAGCATGCGGAGGTTTTCACCCAATGTGTGACCGGTGACGGTCATTACATCAAGATGGAGATGATCTTTGATCTCCTCCATCACACGGGGAACGCCGCCGGCGTAGTAAAAGTACTGAGCAGGCCAATCGCCGGACGGACGGATATTCAACAGATAATGCGCGCCGCGATTCATGCGGTCAAAGGTGTCAGCATCAAGTTCGATGTTGAATTCATGGGCGATCGCCGGAATGTGCATGGTAGCATTGGTGGAGCCGGAGATGGCCGCGTGTACCATAATGGCGTTTTCAAAGCTTTTCTCTGTGACGATATCGCCAATGGTGATGTCATTGCGGACAAGGTCCATCAGAGCTTTTCCGGCATCCGCGGACATACGGAGCAGATCGGGTGACGCGGCAGGCATCAGCGTGCTTCCGGGAAGCGCGAGCCCAAGCGCTTCCGCCATGATCTGCATCGTGGAGGCAGTGCCCATGAAGGAACACGCGCCGCAGGAGGGGCAGGCGTGTTGCTTATACCAGGTGAGAGCTTCGTCTGTGATCTCACCGCGCTGCTGCATGGCGCTGAATTTGCCGATCTGTTCAAGCGTGAGCAGTTCGTTCAGTTTGCAGGACGGATCATCGATCACATAAGCGGAGGGCATCTCACAGGCATCCATGACACCGCCTGTGACCATGATGCCGCTCATATTCTTCAGACGGCCCATGGCCATCAGAAGCGCGGGAACGGATTTGTCACAGCCGGCAATAAAAACACCGCCGTCAAATACTGTGGCATTCGCCTGCGCCTAAACAAGGTCAGCGATCGCTTCACGATGGGGAAGAGAGTAGTTGATACCGTCATGCCCCTGCGCGATGCCGTCGCACATATCGGTGGCAAAGTAACGGGCTGCTTTACCGCCGTTTGCATTGACGGCAGAACAGGCTTCGTTTACAAGACGGTCCAGATGCGCGGAGCCGGGGTGACTGTCGCCCCATGTGCTTTCGACCATGATCTGCGGACGGCTGAGATCTGCTACAGACCATCCCATCCCCATACGGAGAGGATCGGCTTCCGGGGCTAACGCGCGGGTCTTCTGACTTCGGGTGATCATCAAGAGATCCTCCATGAAACGAGATTAAGATAAAACTATTATAGAACGGAACAATCAGACTGTAAATAAAAAAGGGCGCGGAAAATGGCATTAATCTTCGAAGATGAAAAATGCAATAAGAAGGCAGGGGATGATATTGATTTGCGATTGATCGATATGATATAATCAAATGAGAAAGGCATGAAACGAAAGACAGACGCGAAGATACAGGCAAAATTGCTTGACTTAAAACGATCAGAAGGTTTAGGAGATCAATATGCGTAAGACAAAGATCATTTGCACAATCGGCCCCTCCAGTGAATCGGAAGCGGTGATGCGTGAGCTGTGCCTGGCGGGCATGAATGTGGCCCGACTGAACTTTTCCCATGGTACGCATGAGGAACATTTGAAAAAGATCAACATGATCAAGAAGGTGCGGGAAGAAATGAACCTGCCCATCCCGATCATGCTGGATACCAAGGGACCGGAATACAGGATCGGCACATTTGAGGAAGGGAAAATCACGCTGAAGGACGGCGATCGCTTCACGCTGACAGTGGATGACGAGATCGGGAACAATTCCCGTGTTTCGGTGAACTATAAGGATCTGCCGAACGAATTGCAGGTGGGCGACACGGTGCTGATCAACAACGGCCTTGTGATCATGCATGTGATCGAGGTGAAGGAACGCGACATCGTATGCGAGGTGGAGGCCGGCGGCGTGCTGAGCGACCGCAAGAGCATGTGCTTCCCCGGCAAGGTGATGAAGCATGAATACCTGTCTCAACAGGATAAAGAGGACCTGCTCTTCGGTATTGAGAATGGTGTGGACTTTGTGGCGGCTTCCTTCGTATCCTGCAAGGAGGATGTGCAGAGCATTCGCGATCTGCTGGACGCGAACGGCGGAAATGATATCGAGATCATCGCGAAGATCGAGAACCGCAGCGGTGTCGATCATATTGATGAGATCTGCAAGGTGGCAGCCGGCATCATGGTGGCGCGCGGCGATCTGGGCGTGGAGATCCCCTTTGAGGAAGTGCCCCCGATCCAGAAATACCTGATCGGCAAATGCCGAATGCTGGGCAAGCGCGTGATCACCGCGACGGAAATGCTGGAGAGCATGATCTCCAACCCCCGTCCGACTCGCGCGGAGGTAAGCGACGTGGCGAACGCGGTCTATGACGGTTCTTCCGCGATCATGCTTTCCGGTGAGACTGCTGCCGGTAAATATCCCGTGCTGGCGGTGAAGGCAATGTCCGAGATCGCCCGCAGTACAGAAAAGCATATTGACTATGAAGAGTTCTTTAAGCGCTCCAGTTTTACGATCCAGAGCAATCTGGACGCCATCTCTCACGCCGTGTGCTCTATGGCGGTGGATGTGAAAGCGAAGGCGATCGTCGTGAATTCGCTCAGCGGGCGCACCGCGAGAATGGTTTCGCGCTTCCGCTGCCCTGTGGATATCATCGGCGCGACGACCGATCCCCGCGCGTGGAGAAAGCTGAACCTCTCCTGGGCTGTAACACCGGTGCTCTGCGAGAATTATCCTTCTCTGGATGTCATGTTCTGGTATGATATGAAGATGGCGAAGGATGTGTTTAAGCTTGAAAAGGGGGATAACGTGGTACTGACAGGCGGTCAGATCAACGGCCGCCCCGGAAATACCAACGTGATCAAGGTGGAGCAGGTCTGAACGGATGAAAAAGGCGGACTGACGAGACGCTCACAGAAGTAAAGTAAAAGATATGGGAGGAAGAAAAAATGGTAGTCGGTATGGGACACGCAGCATTCAATGTGACGGATATGGAAAGAAGCATTAACTTTTATGAGGAGACCTTTGGATTCAAGAAGGCCTTTGATATTCCCCGGCCTGAAACCGGTGAACCGTGGATCGTTTATCTGTATGTCGGCGGAAAGCAGTTTGTGGAGCTGTTCTACGGTGCCACGGAGCACATCCCTTATCAGGACAAGAACGCCGGTTTCTTCCATCTGTGCATTGAGGTGGACGATATCCATGAAGCGTGGGACCGCGTGGTGCGGTCCGGCGCGCCGCAGGATGATGCCCCGAAGTGCGGAAGCGACGGTAACTGGCAGTGCTGGACACACGACCCCGACGGCGTGAAGATCGAGTTGATGCAGGTGGGGGATGACAGCCTTCAGATGCAGTTTATCCGTTCCCTTGCGAAGAACGACTGAAAAGATGAATAACGATGCGGATCGGATCTGACGAATGATGAAGAACGATCCGCGAAAGAAGAAACCAGCGGCGAGCATGTCATGTGCTTTGCCGCTGGTTTTGTGATCGGGGAGACAGAAAACCGAAAGAAAAAGTGAAACGGCGAATGTGCCGGTAGCGTAAGGCGCGCGTGATGAACGATACGGAATCGCTGCTGAAGGAGAAAGCGATAAAACAAAAACGCTGATCTTAAGATCAGCGTTCATGGTCTGGGTGAGAGGATTCGAACCTCCGGCCTTCTGAACCCCATTCAGACACGCTACCAAACTGCGCTACACCCAGTCGTTCTTGCGAACAAGTAGAATTATACTCAAACGAAGGGTGTTTGTCAACAACTTTTTTTGCTGTTTTGAAGATTTTTATGAAAGCTACCCCTGAAGCGCGATGAAAGCGTGAATGGCGGGTGAGAACGAGAATGACTCTGAAGCAGGATCAGACTTTAGCGTCCAGTTCAGTCAATTTTTCATAATAGAAACGATTTACAGGGGTATCGATCCCGTGCTTCGCGGCAAGTTCCAGCACCGTGCCGGCAAAGAGCGGCGCTTCGGTTTTGCGGCCGGCCAGTACATCCTGACGCATGGAAGGAGAAAGCGTAGCGCCGAGCGTGCTGAGGAGTGTCACCGCGCGGTCGAGATCATCCTGTGTCAGGTCGATCCCCTCAGCGTTTGATACAGTAACGGCTTCTTCCATGGCGCGGATCATCTGACCGCGATAGAAAGGATCATTTGTCGCGGGGCCATAGGGGATATCATAGACCGCGCAGGTCTGATTGACACCCACATTGAGCATGAACTTGGCGTACAGCGCGCGGCGGATATCCTGATGGATCTATACAACGATGCCGGCGTCTTGGAGATAAGCAGCAGTTTCCTGCAGCAGCCGCTCCTGTCCCGCGGTTAATGTGCCCAACTGGAGTTTGCCGGGACTGGAATAATGAAGCGTTGTACCATCACGGGTCGCGTCCATGCCAAGCGCGACGCAGCCAAGCACGTGTTCAGCGCCGAGAGAGGATGAAAGGATCTGTTCACTGATGATCCCGTTCAGCAGCGAGATGATCACAGTGTGCTCATCCATAAAGCCATCCGCCATCCGGATCGCAGCATCAAGACCGTTGTACTTGGTGGCGATGATCAGAAGATCGACAGGACAAGCCTCTTTTATGGATGTGATCCGCGCGTCCATCGTTCTGCCGTTCACGGTATAACGATCATTCTTGTGCTTTGAATAGTGAGCATCATCCATGGGGAAAGAGATATTCTCTTTTCCGTAATGATCGATCAACTTTTCACCGAAAAGCATGCCGAGCGCGCCGGCCCCGATGATTGCCGCAGTTTTCATGTTATCGCTTCTTTCTGTAAGTGGATCATATTGATCAGTGACAGCGAATGAGACGCTGTGATCAGGTTCAACAAAGGTACATGATCAGAGATCACTGCTTTCAAAATCGAATGTCATCACCGCGCAGTTTTTGACACCATACGCCGCGTATTCCTCGTTGGTCATATCATGAAAATAAGAATAGATGACCCGCGCGATGCCGTTGTGCGCGACAAGAATGTAAGTCTTTTCATCCTTTTTCAGGTCATCCAGCAGATTATAGATGCGCTGCGCCAGATGCAACATGGATTCACCGCCCTCGTAGCGGCAGGCAAACTGCGCCTTCGCGGCCTGAAACTCGGCACCGTTTCGGGCAGTGGATTCGTACTTGCCGAAGTTCTGCTCTTTCAGGCGCGGTTCTTCCTGCGCGAGAAGGCCGGTGATCTGAGCAATGTGCATGGCGGTATCCTTCGCGCGTGAAAGCGGGGAATAGAGGATCATATCTGCTTTGATGCCGGAATCGAGGAGGACACGGCCGGTCTCTTCGGCCTGCTGATGGCCAAGCGGTGTGAGACCGATATCGGTAGCGCCGCAGATCTTGTTTTCAACATTCCAGAAGGTCTGACCGTGACGAACAAAATAGACAGGTTTCATAATGCTCCTTATGCTGTAAAAATCGCGGATCAATTGTAATTAATAATGAAGGGAAAGTGTCGGAGGATAAGTGTAAAAGACTGCCGGAAATGATCATGCTAAAGGAAAATTTTAATTTCGGTAACGAGATTTCATCCCTTGGCGGATTAAGTATACCTTCATATAATTATAACATTCAGAGATCCGGAGCACAAGGTGAAAGAAGTAGGGAAAGAACTGAATTGGATAAAATGCGAATGATCAGTTGAACTTGACGCGTAAAAATTCAGCATATATAATAGATATGTAAAGGTATATCCAAGGAGGTTTCATAGGATGAAAAGGCTCGCGATCGTATTACTGTGCCTGCTGTTTTGTCTGACAGGGTTTGCATTGGCACAGAATGAAGGCTGCACACACGAAAATGCTGTATACAGCAGCATGATGTATAACAACAATACATGGCAGCATATGATTGACTGTCTGGATTGCGGCTTAAAAAACCATGCCGCCGAACCGGAATATGTCAGCAACGGTGCGGAGGGACATACTGTACTTTGTCCCGAATGCGGCGCAAGCTGGACCGAGAACCATATCCGTGCCTGCGATGACGCGAACGAGACGGGTGTTTGCGTGTTTTGCAATGCTGAGAATGTCTCCCGTGAGGGCATTTACCATCCTGTGACAGTAACGGAACGCTTGGACGAGTATAGTCATCATTCTTACTGCGGTATCTGCGGTGACGACTGGGGTGCGCAGCAGCATACAGCTGACTGCTTATACCCTGACCGCTGTAAAGACTGCAACGCTGAGGATGTGTGCATCAGCTGGGTCGACCACGATGTACAGATGACCGGATTTGATAACGTGTTTTGTTATTTCAGCTGTCCCTGCGGAGAACAGGCGAGATCGAATGAGCATGCGGTTTACTGCGACAGCGAGGATCAGAATACCTGCATTTACTGCGGAAAAAACACCGAAGCAGATGACATCGTGATCCGTGGAACGGAGCATCATAACGAGACCTTCCATGATGAAAATGAATGCTGGCAAGCCTGCACCAATTGCGGCGAACTGATTCGCAATGAGCACTATTTTTTGTGTATTGATCAGGAAAAGGTACGGTGCGCGTTTTGCGGTGCTTCTGATGAAGAAGTGAATATCCTGAATACGCAGCATGTGTGTATCGATTTCAATGATATGTACGATGACTGGCATGCTCCCCGGTGCATAGAGTGCGGTGAAAGCTTTGGCGAGCCTCATGAAAAATCCATCATTTATGAGTATGGCGGGCGTGATCAGTGCCGTGTTGTTTGCGAGATCTGCGGCTTTCTGGCTAACTGGCAGCATCAGGGACAGTGCGGTGAACCGAACGATCACACGGCGTGTCTTCGCTGCGGCGCTGATGATGTAAGAGTGGCTGACCATACCAATCATCCTGATGAGGCGATCGTAAGCGAATATATGGACGAGGATGTGCATCATCGGTATTGCGGCATCTGCGGCGATGACTGGGGTACTGAATATCATCGGGCGCTCTGCGGTAAAGATGATACCTGTTACAAATGCGGTGCGGAGAACGTGAACATCGAATCTCACGATGATCATCCCGAGGATAACGAAACGGCTGAGTACATTGATGAAAACGTGCACCATGTTCGCTGCGGTGTATGCGGGGATGACTGGGGTGTGCGGGAGCACGAAGCTGAATGCGGTAATCCTGACCGATGCATCGCTTGCGGCGCTGAGGGTTTGTACATTTTCGATATTGAGCATCATGCTCATTTTATTTACTATGACAGCGAATTCTGCTATTACAGCTGTGATTGCGGTGAGATTTCATATGAAATGTTGCACGCTGTCTATTGCGACAGTGAGGACAAAAATACATGCATTGAATGCGGCATGAACACTGAAAATGATGGAATCGAGATCAGGGATTGTCGTCATTACACTGAAGTGGGACATAATGAGGATTACTGCTGGACCGCATGCAGTGTGTGCGGTGATATGATTTATTACGGCGGTCATTACAACGGATGCTCTGATTACTTCGATGATGAAGAACGCTGTGATAATTGCGGTCTGACAGCGATGGATGGCGTTAATGTTGTCTGGAAGCATACTGCTCTTACCCATGACGAGTGGGATGATGAAGGTGTTGCCATGCATCGCCAGATCTGCTGGGACTGCGGTTATGTAGGCGGCGAACATGTGATAACCGACGATACAGACTGCCATCCGATTGATGGCGATATGTATGGTCACGCGGTATCCTGCTACGCGTGCGAATTTGAATGGAAAGAAGATCACGCGGCTGAATGCGGTAAAGGTGACGAGGCCTGTGTGATCTGCGGCGCTGAGAATGTGCGTGTTTCTAACCATATCAATCATCCCGAAGGCGCGGAGATCTATGTTTATAGTGATCAATTCACGCACAACAGATATTGCGGGATCTGCGGAGATATACTGGGCTGGGATGATCACGCGGTTGACTGCTCTGATATGAGTTGGTGCAAATACTGTAACTCGGATGATATGTACCCCTCTCGTATAGAACATGAGAGCCAACTGATCGGCTTTGACCGTGAGAGTTGCTATTACAGATGCGCATGCGGTGATGAGTCGTGGAGTATGCAGCATGCAGTCTACTGCGATTCCGAGGATCGGAGCACCTGTATCGGATGCGGCAATAACATCGAAACTGATCTTATCAAGATCAGCGACGTGCGGCATCATAATCAATTGGGATACGACGTGGATGAATGCTGGAACACCTGCACAAATTGCGGGGATCTATACCGTGGTGAACATTACTATGATTGTATAAGAAATGATCCGACGATGTGCGCGTACTGCGGCGCATCATTTGAAGAGGTTAATATACGGATCTTCCGCCACGCAGACATCGACATCAATGAAATCGAAGACGGGCTGCATGATCCCTGGTGTATGTACTGCGGTGAGCATCTGGGCGAGCCTCACGAACTCAGTATGTACTTCGTTTCCGGCGGCTACGAGTGGTGCGGCGTCTATTGCGAGATCTGCGGATATCTCAGCAATTGGAGACATTTGGGACAATGCGGCGAGGGAAATGAGCACACAGAATGTATACGCTGCGGCGCTGAGGATGTCATCGTGTGTGGGCATGGTAATCATTCCGGCGAAAATGTTAAAGAAAGTATCGACTGGTATTATCATGCTGTTTATTGCTCGGTTTGCGGTGATGAATTATATACTGAAGAGCATAAGTGTGCCATTGGTTCCGATGAAGTATACGGTACCTGTGTTGTATGCGGCGCGGAGAATGTGCGCCTGAGCGGTCCTGTAACGCATGAGGAACGCGTTGAGGATGGTATTCTGATGATCATCGATTATAACGATGACGGCAGTAAGTTCATTACCTACAACGATGCTGAGACCGGCGCTTATTACGGTTTCGAGCGGTATGAAGGCTGGTTTGATGAGGAACCTACCGACTGGGAGCGTCGTTCCAACCATGTATTTGATGAGGAA
Source organism: uncultured Clostridia bacterium (assembly GCA_937907055.1). Taxonomy (GTDB): domain Bacteria; phylum Bacillota; class Clostridia; order Christensenellales; family Aristaeellaceae; genus ZC3RG03. The sequence continues at coordinate 13,366 of CALCTW010000126.1, forward strand.
AATGACCTGCTCACATGTGATGTTGAATCGAGCTGGGGCGAAAGCGTCAATACTTATCGGTGGTCCAGCGGACGCTTGATCCGTGAAGAAGGCTTCAATCACGTGTGCTATTATGAAAATGTACTGGATGAGGAAGAGGGCATCTGGAACTGTACAGAGTGGGAAGATGCCGAAAAGACTCGTATCGTGAATGTTCGCGTGTGCACCGAGTATTGGGAAGATACGATCAGTGAGCAGCACTTTGCCTATGATGTGATGGATATTCCCGGTTCCAGGTTTGTGCAGACATGGGAATATGGAATCGAAGTATCGAAGGAATTCTATGCCGCTGCTGAAGATGAAGAGCCCAACCAGTGGGAACGTTACTTCAATACTGAGTTTGAGACAGAGGAACTTGTGTAGAGCGGACGCTTTGATATGCACCGGGACTTCGTCAATCAAGACGGTGATCACGGTACTGTATATTACCGCATCGATGAAGGCGAAGAATGGTTCCTGTGCTTCGAGGTCTGTTACCCGGGTGATGGTATCAGCCGGAACGAAACAGTCTGGAACCAGTCTGATGAAGTCTACATTGAGACACGGTGGGAGAATGAACTGCCGGTATACGAGAAACGCATGACCGCGGAGCGTGATATCATCACGAACACAACCTGGGAGTATTACAAGAGCATTGGTGCTGTGAAAACAGAACACAGGTGGAGCGATGATGGAACCACCGCGTATGAAAAGATCTACACGAATCCCGGAGATAACAGCACTTATGAAGAGCGTACCTATGTGGATGAAAGCGGCGATTACCGGCGCGTGTTTACTGTCAATGGTGTGACACGTGAGTCGGATCAGGCGATCCTGACGCTGCCTGCCGGCCTCAAGGTGATCGAATCTGAAACCTTTGCCAATGTATCCGGCTGCATCGTCATGCTGCATTCCGGTGTGGCTGCCATCGCTGATGACGCGTTCGCTGATGACGCGGTGCTGCTGGTTCCGAATGAAGAAGTTGCAAAATTGGTTCAGGATGCCGGTTATGTTTGGTTCTTCGAGCAGTAATAACGAAGAGAATATTGCTGTAAAGAGAAGCCGGGCAGCTCAGAAAGAGAAATAATGATAAACCGCGCCCGCCTGTCTTAAACAAGACAGGCGGGCGTTTGTGTTTGAGCGGTCTGTGATTTGATTCTGAGCAGCAGGACAAGATGGGATATCTGACTGTGTTAAAGAAAAGATTGAACAAGATAAAGAAAAGCGCCCTTCTTACGAAGGGCGCTTTTGAATACGTATTACGCGTGTTTGTTTTAACGAATTTTCGCGCAAATGGTTTGATCAGAATGGAATGGTATACACCGTGATCAATACATCTTCGCGCCGGCGGGGATGTGATTATCCAGCATCAGCAGATGCAGCTTTTCTTCGCCCTCTTCCTTGTGAAGCGCGGAGATCAGCATACCGCAGGAATTGATGCCCATCATGGGACGGGGAGGCAGGTTGGTGATGGCCAAAAGGGTCTTTCCGACCAGTTCCTCCGGCTCATAGTAGGCATGGATGCCGCTGAGGATGGTACGATCGGTGCCGGTGCCGTCATCCAGGGTGAACTGAAGCAGCTTCTTGCTCTTCTTCACAGCCTCGCAGGCCTTGACCTTTACGGCGCGGAAATCGCACTTGGCAAAGCTGTCAAAATCCACATAATCGGCAAACATGGGCTCGATCTCGACTTTGGAGAA
>CALCTW010000127.1 GCA_937907055.1 uncultured Clostridia bacterium
TTGATTTGTTGACTGTCAAAGACATGCCGTTTCCTCACTTTATCATGAGAGATGGGCTGCGGCACATCCCGGTGAAAGGATGTGCCGCAGCGGAGTTTAAAATCAGTCGACGTTGGCGGTCAGGGTGAAGGTGATGACGATGGTGCTGTTAGCGCCGGGGACGGTGTAGCCGAAGGGCTCGCTGGAGAAGTTGTAGCTATCCAGCAGCTTGATCAGCAGGTAGTCGCCGGAAACATCGCAGTAGTCATGCTCCATGGTCAGGGTCTTGCTGTCGCCGACCTTGACAGTCACATCACTCACGGTCAGGAAGCCGTCCGCGACCAGCTTGGCGGGGATATCGGTGGAGACATACAGCATGTTGAAAGCAGCAGTGTCGCCGAAGCCCAGTTCGCCGGTGGTGACAGAAACGGTGTAGGTGCCGTTGCCGTTGATCACAGCGTCAGCGAATTCGCCGCCCATGTTCACGCTCTTGTCTTCCAGCATTTCAGCGTTCAGACCCTTGGAAACAGCCCAGTTATAGGTGTCTTCCCAACCGGTCACCTGATAGAAGTAGGGATGTTCGGTGTCGTTCTTGCCATAGTTGTCATTCCAGGAGTTGCGGAACACATAGGTCGTGGTGCCCTGGAAGGCAATGTAGGCGTTGTATTCGTTGTTCAGCGCTTCCTTGGCTTCTTCAGCGGTCATGGGAGCAGCCTCATCCACAACAGCGGGTACGCCGTAGATGTAATCGAAGTTGACTTCGATGGAGGAAACGGAAGCGAGAGCGGCAACATCCACGATGATCGCGGCAGCGTCTTCGGTGACACCGTCATAGGAACGGGCTTCGGCAGGAACTTCAGCAACCCACTCGTTGAAGATGTTCATGCGGGTGCAGACCTTGTCATCGGTGGAGGTGTAGCCCTTGGCGAATTCGATCTCTTCGCCGTTGACCTTGATGGAGTTGATCTTGATGAAGTAGCCGGGGAAGGTGTTTTCGCCGTTCACGATGCCCAGGGCGGTGAAAGCGCAGCCTTCAGCGGGGGTGTCGAAGGTGATGGAGGTGGTGTAGTTGCCTTCGCCGATGATGACGGGAGCAACAACGGTCATGCCTTCAGCGGATTCGGTGCCCCAGTTCTGCTGAGTCCAGGAGGAATCGGCGTACATGATGTAGGCCAGGTCATTGACGGGGGTCAGGGTGAAGTCCACTTCGTAGGAGGTGACACCGGTGAACACGGTGGGATCCACCATGATCCAGGAACTCTCGGTCACATCGCCGGTGGTGACGCGGGCGTCATCAGGCAGCGCGGAGACCCACTCGTTGAAGATGTTCATACGGGTGCAGATGCCGTCATCGGAAGAGGTGTAGCCGGGATGCATGATCTCGATGGCTTCGCCGTTGATGCGGATCTCGTTGATCTGGATGGTGGCCTTGGGGTTGGTCAGCTCGCCGTTCACGATGCCGACAGCAGTGAAGGCAACGCCGTCAACAGGAGCGGCAAATTCCAGAGCGGTTGTGTAATCGCCGGCGCCGGTCACGACGGGAGCGGTCACGGTGACGCCGTCAGCGGATTCAACGCCCCAGTTGGAGACGGACCAGTCAGCGGAGGCAAACATGATGTAAGCCTGGTCGACAGTGTCACGGCCATAGGTGAAATCCACTTCCACGGAGGAAACGGAAGCGAAAGCGTCCTTGTCCACGATGATGGGGGAAGCGTCCGCGGTGGTGCCGTCGAAGGAACGGGCATCGGCAGGAACATCAGCGACCCATTCGTTGTAGATGTTCATACGGGTGGTCACGCCGTCATCGGAGGAGGTGTAGCCCTTCTTCACTTCAATGGCTTCGCCGTTTACACGGATGGCGGTGATGTTGATGTAGTAGCCGGCGCAGGTGTTTTCACCGTTCACGATGCCCAGCGCGGCGAAGGCCAGGCCTTCAGCGGGGGTGCTGAATTCCAGACCGACGGTGTAGGAACCGGGGCCGGTGATGTCAGCGTTGTTGGCGGTGATGCCTTCGGGAGCGTCGCCGCTCCAGTACTGGTTGGCCCAGGCAGCATCAGCGTACATGATGTAGGCAGTGTCGATCGCGGTCTCGTCAGCGACAGCGACGGAGCACACTGACAGGACCATCAGCGTGGCAAGCAGGATAGCCAGTGTCTTTTTCATGTTGGATACCTCTTTCTTTTTATTTACGCAGCAGTCTTACGCAGACCGCTGACAGTAACAGGGTTATGATTCGGGGCACTTTGCCAGCGTACCGCCCTCTGACAGGAAGCCGGTCACAAAGTGCGTTGAAGGGATGTGATCACCGGGATTTTCGATCGCGTCCGTGATCAGGGAAACAGCCAACTGACCGATATTGTCAAAATCCTGACACCAGGTGGTCAGCCTGGGACGCAGCATGGAAGCAAGGCGGATGCCGTCATAACCGGCGATGCTCACCGTGCTTGGCACGGAGCAGCCGAGGCGCTCCAGCTGTGAGATACCGCCCAGCGCGGCGAAATCATCAGGGTAGAGGATGCAGGTCGGCGGCGTGGGCAGGCTCATCAGTTCCTTTGTGGCTTCGCCGCAGCGGGCCGGTTCGTGATAATTTCCCTGCCGGATGTATCCGTCCGGGATCTCCAGCCCATGCTCCCGCATCGCTTTGCGGTAGCCTTCAATGCGTCTTCCGGTCACATCGCCGCCTGTTTCGCCGTGAATGAAGGCGATCCGGGTGTGCCCGAGGGAAATGGCCGCGTTCACGATCTGCGCCACACCATCTGTATTGTCGCTGTTGATGCAGTCGCAGCCTTCGTAGGGATAATCAAGGACCACACAGGGGAAGCCGCTCTGGGCCAGCTTTACGATACCGGGATTTTCAAAATCCCCCTGTACGATGATCACACCGTCCAGGCCGCGGTATTTCGCGTGGTCGTAGTAGTTCATGGGATCCGCGCCGACGCCCTTGCTGAGGAAGGTGATATCATATCCGCGCAGTTCGGCGAAGTGGCGGATCGTATCGATGATCATCGAAAAATATTCGTGATCCATCTGATTTTCATACAGGACACCGATATTATAGGAACGGTTCGTTTTAAGCGCTCTTGCCGCCGCGTTCGGAAAGTATCCCATTTCCGTCGCGATCCTGCGGATCCTCTCCGCCGTGGCCGGGCTGACATCGCTCTGATTGTTCAGCGCGCGGGACACCGTCGCGGTCGAGACCCCGCAGGCAGTGGCAAGGTCTTTCAAAGTTACCATGAAGTTTCTCCTTTGGTTACGGGCATGTTCAGTCTGTCAGCGAAAACGATTACAAATAATCCGTAATCGATTACGGTAAAAATATAACCCCGATCATATAGACTGTCAAGCGAAAAAATGACCATATAACACAAAGTAACAGGAATATCACATTTACTTAATAACTCTGTAATATTTATATTGTAAACGATTACATGCGCTGCCGGGCAGCGGCCGTGAAGGAAGAAAACGATCCGCGCGCCGGGCGATAAATGGATCTTTGCATGTCCCCAAAGGGATGTCCGGCTCTGTCTTGCGTCTTCGGAAGGATACACCTGTTCCTGAAAGTGCTTGTCATTATCTCATATAAAAGGTATAATAATACTTAATCATCAAGCGGAGGGACCGTTATGAATCTGAACCAACTGGTCGACCGGCTCAAGGGCAGCGAAGCCTTCATGCAGAATGTCACCTGCTGGCGTACTACGCCCGCGCGTGAGGCACGTTACGCGCCCTATCCGGCAGATCTGGACGCCCGTATCCCGGCCGCGCTGCTAAAGCACGGCATAGAAAAGCTTTATACGCATCAGGCTGCCTGTCTTCAGGCGGCCAATGAGGGCCGGGATTATGTCGTCGTCACGCCGACGGCCAGCGGTAAAACGCTTTGCTACAATCTGCCCGTCATCTCCGCGATCCTGAAAAATGATAACGCGCGCGCGCTGTATCTGTTTCCCACCAAGGCCCTCGCGGCGGATCAGGTGAGTGAGCTTTATGAGCTCATCGAGCAACTGGGTGTGGATATCAAGACCTATACCTATGACGGCGATACGCCCGGTGAAGCGCGCAAAGCGGTCCGTCAGGCCGGTCATGTGGTCATCACCAATCCGGATATGCTCCACAGCGGTATTCTGCCGCATCACACCAAGTGGGTCAAGCTTTTTGAGAATCTTCGCTACATCGTGATCGACGAGATCCACACCTACCGCGGTGTATTCGGCAGCAATCTGGCGAATGTGCTGCGCCGCCTTCTGCGTATCTGTGATTTTTACGGCAGCCATCCGCAGTTTATCCTGTGCAGCGCTACCGTTGATAACCCGGATGAACTTGCCAAGATGCTCATCGGCCGGGATGTGATGCTGATCAACGATAACGGCGCGCCGTCCGGTGAAAAACATACTATATTCTACAATCCTCCCGTCATCAACCGGCAGCTCGGTATCCGCAAGGATGTGATGCAGGAGGTGCGGCAGATCACCGCGCTGCTTGTCAGGAACGGCATTCGCACCATCGTGTTCGGCAAAAGCCGTCTTCAGGTGGAGGTGCTCACCCGCCAGATGAAGGAATTGGTACGGGATCCGCTTGGCAATGACGGGCGTGTCCGCGGCTATCGCGGCGGTTATCTGGCCAGTCAGCGTCATGAGATAGAACGCGGTCTGCGAAAAGGGGAAATCGACTGTGTCGTTTCCACCAACGCGCTGGAATTGGGTATCGACATCGGCTCGCTCGAAGCCTGTGTGCTGTGCGGATATCCCGGCACGATCGCGGGCACTCTGCAGCAGTCCGGCCGCGCCGGACGCCGCCACGGCACATCCCTGACGATCCTGGTCGCCAGCAGCAATCCGCTGGATCAGTATATCGTCAGTCATCCGGATTACTTCTTTGGCCGTAATCCCGAAAACGCGCTCCTGAATCCGGATAACCTGTACATCCTTATGAATCACTTCAAGTGCGCGGCGTATGAACTGCCGTTCCGTGACGGCGAGACGCTCGGCAACGCGCCCGGCAGTGATGAGATGCTGGAGTATCTGGAGGACGCGGCCATTCTGCGCCATGTGGGAAGCACATGGCACTGGAGCGCGGAGGATTTCCCTGCCAGTGAGATGGGACTTCGCACAAGCATGACGGAGAACTTCCTCATCATGGATATTACCCGTCCCGGCGAACCGCGCATGATCGGGGAGATGGATCGCTTCACCGTTCCCATGCTGCTGCATGAGAATGCCATTTATATGCATGAGGGCGCCACCTATCAGGTGGAAAAGCTGGATTTCGATGCCTGCAAGGCCTTTATCCGCAAGGTGGATGTTGACTATTACACCGATGCCGATCTGAATGTCAGCCTGAGCCTGCTCGATATCGAGAAGGAGGAAGGGAACTCGGCGCTGGGCGAGGTCAAGGTGACCGCGCTGGTCAAGATCTTCAAAAAGATGCGTTTCTCCACCGGCGAAAATCTTGGCTTCGGTCCGGTCCGGCTGCCTGAAACGGACATGCACACCTCCGCTATGTGGTGGACGCTCGATGATGAAGTCGCCGCGCGCTATGATAAGGATACCCTGCAGGGCGGCATGCTCGGCATCGCCAACCTGCTCAGGATCATCGCGCCACTTTATCTCATGTGCTCGCCCGTGGATATCGCCGTGCATTATCAGGTCAAATGTCCCTTTACCGGCAAGCCGACCATCATTCTGTACGATAACTGTCCCGGCGGTATCGGCTTAGCTGAAAAGGCCTATATGATGCGCAGGATGATGCTCGTGCAGGCGCTGATGGCGGCAAAGGAATGCGGCTGCGAGGGCGGATGTCCGTCCTGTACGGGCCCGGCGTCCTCGATCGGTGAGCGCGGAAAGCGTACTGCCATCGCCATTCTGGAAAGTCTCTGTGCCGCGGAATGAACGGACAATCAATACGATCATGGATAACACTGATCAGCATTTCTTATATTATAATGAAAGGAATCGATCCTGATGCCCAGTCTTGAATCATACAGCCGCACGCTGGATTACAGCTATGCTCCCGGGCTTTTTCCCTGCCTGGAGGCGGTGATCAAGCGCCCGGAATGGGTACGCCGCGTGCTGATCTCCACAAAAGCGGAGGGAGATGGGATCGAAAAGCTTCTCGATCTCTGCCGGGAAAAGCATATCCGCGTAGAAGAAGCCGATAAAGCGCTCAGCCGTGTTTCCGGAAAAGAGAACTGCTTCGCCGCGGCGGTCTTCTCCAAGGAACAGTCTGCTCTGCAGGGGGAACGCCATGTCGTTCTCCATCATATCAGTGATGCCGGGAATCTCGGCACCATCCTGCGCGGCGCGCTGGGCTTCGGCTATCATGATCTCGCTGTCATTCGCCCCGCGACCGATATTTTTGATCCCCGCACCATCCGCGCCAGCATGGGTGCGATTTTCTCCATGCGGGTGCATGAGTATGATGATTTTGAATCCTATCGCGCGGAATATCCGCAGATGAACCTGTATCCCTTTATGCTGACGGGTTCAGTACCGGCGGAAGAAGCGGCTGCGCATAAAAAGATACCGTTTTCTATCGTGATGGGGAACGAAGGTACCGGTCTTCCGGAGGAATTCGCGAAGATGGGCACCCCTGTGCGCATCCGTCAGAGCAATGAGATCGATTCACTGAATCTTGCCATCGCCACGTCGATCGGCATGTATGAATTTTCAAAGGAATGAAGAGCATGGATGAAATGACGATCCGGGCGGAACTGAGGACCGCCCTGAAAGAAGTCTCCGAAGCAGGTCATCTGAAGCCCGGCAGCCAGATCGTGATCGGCTGCTCCACCAGCGAGGTCAGCGGCAGTGTGATCGGCAAGGCCAGCGTGCCGGAGCTGGGCAGGGTCATCGCGGAAACGGTGATCGGTTTTTGCCGTGAGCAGGGCCTTCAGCCTGTTTTTCAGTGCTGTGAGCATCTGAACCGCGCGCTGGTCACGGAAGAAAGCAATGCCGAAAAGAAGGGCTATGCCCGTGTCTGCGCGGTGCCGAAGCCCAAAGCCGGCGGCAGCGTGGCCGCGGCGGCATGGAAGCTGCTTCAGGAACCGGTCTTGGTGGAGGCTGTGCGCGCGGAAGCCGGGCTGGATATCGGCAATACG
>CALCTW010000128.1 GCA_937907055.1 uncultured Clostridia bacterium
ATGACAAAGGCACGATTCTCCCTCTCGCGAAAATCGTGCCTTTGTTGATGGTCTGGGACGGCGTTAAGCCGTCTTTTTTTATTTGTCAGCATTATGATCATAGAACAAACAAGTCAATGATATGAGAAGTAAACCTATACCGGCATGATTCTTCATCACTATTCTCTTTATACAAGAAGTTCATTTCCATGAAAAACCGTGCTGATACAGTTCGGTAAACCTGATACCGGAGAACAAAATTTTCCGGCACGAATGATACTTCTTTAAGATACAGGATTCTATCGTGATCCGACATTTCAACACCATTACATACCGTATTCTACATCATAAGAACTTCATATATTATTAAACTGTCACAATTTATTACGTTTTCAATTGACTTATTAACATTTTTGTAATAAAATAAATCTGTAAAACATGCCTCGCTTACGAAAAGGAGAACCTTTATCGTTATGAAGAATTCCGCTTTTAAGAGAACCATCAGCGCACTGTTGGCAACAGGAATCCTTTCCGTCACTTTCCCCGCTTTTGCGCAGGAGCGTGAAGGTAAAGTCATCGCAGACAGTGTGAATCTCAGGAAAGAAGCATCGATCGAGTCAACTGTATTATGTGCCCTGCCGCATGATACAACTGTTACGATCTTAGATGTCAACGGAGACTTCTATAAAGTCCGTTATGGAAGTGTCACCGGATATATTGCGACAGATTACCTTGAGGACAGTGATCCTGTTGGGCACATCGGTATTGTCAATACCGCAACCGTGAATCTGCGGAAAGGTCCCGGTTTTGTTTATGATATTTTACGGGTTCTTTCCAAGAATGACGAAGTGCGGATCCTGTCCGTTGATAATGAGTTTTATCAGGTCAGGATCGATCAAGTTACAGGCTATATACAACAGGACTATATCACTGTGACAAATACATTAGCGGATGACGATCAGACCTCGGAAAGTGTTCATCAATATGGTTATGTTAATACGAACAATGTGAATATGCGGTCTGAAGCGAATTCTTCTTCTGTGATCCTCTACCAGCTTAAGAAAGATACAAAGGTATTTGTATCAGAAAAAAAGAATGGCTATTATGGCATTGAATATAATGGCCATAAAGGATTTATTGCCGATCAATACATCACGATCGGAACAAGCACGACGAACACGGCCGGTTTTTCCGGAAAAGGCGCTGTTAACACTGATTCTGTCAACATGCGTGAAAAGGCTTCCACTTCAAGCGGAATCATGTTTACGCTTACCAGAGGAACCGTCATAAATATTACAGGTATTGAGGGGGATTTTTACAAGGTCTCCTATAATGGCAGAACCGGTTATATCGTTAAGAACTATTTAACCCTTACAACGCAGCCCACCTCTACGCCTTATATCAATGCCACAGCAGCACCAGTCACCTCCGTAAACGGTAACGGAATCGTTATCTCCGACACTGTGAATATGCGCGAGAAGGCGTCGACGGACAGCGGTATTATGTATACGCTCCCCCGCAATACGGTCGTGAAGATCACTGGAACTTCCGGTGATTTCTATAAAGTCCAATATAACGGCAGGACAGGCTATATAGTAAAAACGTATCTCTCGTTGACAACACAGGCAGTCAGTACGCCGAAGCCTTCTGCAACGGCAACTCCCGCGCCTGTTCTGAAAAACGGATCCGTGAACTCTGATACTGTAAACATGCGTGAAAAGGCTTCTACCGCCAGCGGTATCATGTATACACTTCCGCGCGGGACTGTTGTCAAGATCACAGCCTCTGAGGGTGATTTCTACAAAGTAAGTTACAATGGAAAAACCGGCTACATCGTCAAGACTTATCTGACCTTGACAAATGATCCGACTTCCGCTCCGGTAAAAACTGCGACCAGTACTCCGAAGCCCGTTAACAACAGTAATGGTTATGTATCATCTGATACATTGAATATGCGTGAACAGCCTTCGACAGGCAGTGCGATCCTCTATGTTCTGACAAGAGGAACCGTCGTAAAGATCACAGGTGAAACAAACGATTTCTATAAAATCAGTTATAACAGCAAAACCGGCTATGTTGCCAAGCAATACCTGACATTGACAGATCAGCCCGTTTCAGTTACAACTGTTTCAGTGACGGCGAAGCCGGCAAATGCCGAAAACGGAAAGGTCATCAGCGATACAGTCAATATGCGTGAACACGCGTCAACAGCAAGTGAGATTATTTCTGTTCTGACGCGAGATACTGTCGTAAAGATCATGTCTGTTGAAGGTGATTTTTACAAGGTGACCTATAACGGAAGAAACGGTTACATTTACAGCAAATTCTTGTCTCTCACAAGCGAACCCACTACTGCTCCGAAAAAGGCTGCAGCCACAGCCGCGCCTTCTGTTGTCGGCAGCAATGCAGTTATCACCGCAGATAAACTTAACATGCGCAGTAAAGCCTCGGCATCTGCTGAAGTGCTCTGTTCTATTGAAAAAGGTACAGTTGTCAAGATCAGTGCAGTCGAGGGAGACTTCTACAAGGTATCTTATAACGGAAAGACCGGATATGTCTCAAAGCAATACACTTCGATTACATCCAAGGCTGTATCTACTCCCAGGCCGGCAACACCTACTCCCGCGCCAAAGACCTCTCTGAGCGGGAGCGGAAGAGTGAATGGCGCAACTGTAAATGTCCGTTCCGCCGCTTCCACTTCTTCAGACGCGCTTTTCCAGTTACCCGCCGGAACAATTGTAACGGTAACAGCACTTGAAGGCAATTTTTATAAGATCCGCTATAACAATACAACCGGTTACATTTCTAAAGATTATCTGCTGCTGATCTCCGGAAACACGGCTACCCCTGCCGCGACCGCGAAAGCAACAGCCAAGCCTGTCACTTCTTCCGCTGTTAACTCCTACGGTAAGACCACACCGGCAACGCTGAACATCAGATAGAAACCGTCAACAGATTCCGCGGTGATCGCCCAGATCCGTTCCGGAGAATCCATCTACATTCTTTCTTCAGAAGGTGACTTTTACAAAGTCAAATATGACAATAAAACCGGTTATGTTGCCAGACAATATGTGACGCTGATTTCCGGTACTCCTTCTCCCGCTAAATCCGTTTCCCCCACGACTACCCCAGCTGTTTCCACCAGTCAGTACGCGAATGTAACTTCCATCAGCGCGCTTGGTGACGCTCCCGGTTATCTGAGTTATGGCGACAGTGGCACAGGGGTTGAAAAACTACAGCAAGCCCTGAAGATAAAGGGATACTTTACCGGAACTGTAAACGGAAAATTCGGTACTTCTACGCAGGAAGCTTTAAAAGCTTATCAGAGTAAAGCAGGAATCGCCGTTACAGGAAAAGCAGATTATGCAACGATCATGAAACTGTTCGGTAAAGTAAGCGAAACAAAAGTCGCGGATGATCCAAAGATGAATGGTATCACGCTCATCAGTCAGATCACCGTTCCGGCAACATCAAAGAAGGGTGACAGCGGCGCGAAGGTTATTGCCCTGCAGCAGGCATTAAAGATCAAAGGATATTTCAAGGTACCCATTGACGGCAACTTCGGCACGCAGACCACAAACGCTGTTCTCGCTTATCAAAAAGCCCGCGGACTTTCCCAGACCGGAGAAGCAGACAACAATACCATCAAATCGATCTTTGGCGTTAACGCCGCGAATTATAATTACAAAACAGAAACGATCGATTGGTTCAAAAACGGCGACAGTTTGCTTCCGAAGAAAGCTGTATTCACCGTAAAAGACTGCCTGACCGGTAAAACATTCAAGTGTAAACGCTGGAGCGGTGCCAATCACGCGGATTCAGAGCCGTTGACCGCCGAAGATACGGCCATAATGAAGAGTATTTATAATGGCACCTGGAGTTGGGCAAGGCGGCCGATTCTGGTCATGTACAATGGTCATGTCTATGCAGCCAGTATGAATGGTATGCCCCATGGTACGACCACGATCTCCAACAACAATTTCGACGGACATTTCTGTATCCATTTCACCGGAAGCATGACGCATGGCTCCAAGAAGGTCGATCCGGACCATCAGAACGCCATCAAGCGCGCAATGGGTTATACCTGGTAAAAGTGAAGACTCCGCGTTTTTGCGGGGTCTTTTTTCATATGCTTCAATTCTTGTTACATTTGTGTGTTTTCAGCGAATATAAATTATGGTATAATAGAAATGGATTCAAGGAGGTATTGGAATGCTTAAGAGAAGTTTATCATGCTTATTAGCTGTGATCATGTTCACTGCACTTTTTGCCGGTTTTTCCTTTGCGTCAGATGAACAGGTTCAGTTTATTGGTACCACAAAGGTATCAACTCTGCACATGCGTAATACACCCTCTACCGATGGCGGAATCATTCGCGATTATAAGAAGGGTACACAAGTCACGATCCTCGAGAACGATGGTAACTGGTGTTATGTTTCTGTCGGCGATCTTTCCGGCTACATGATGACCAAATATCTTGATATTAAAAGCAATCTGCCGCATGTAAGCTGGGGAAAGACCGCAGATGAGATCAGAATTCTTACGATCTACGCTGCTCCTGATGAGAATGCCGCCGTAAAGACACGTTTTTACTCCGGTGCCATCCTTGATGTGATCGAGAAGGGAACAAACGGCTGGCTCAAGGTACGTCTGAACGATCAGGTTGGTTATATACAAAGTGAAACAATCACAGACTACGATACAACCACATATAATATTTCCTCTCTTAAAAGTTCTATGAGCCCTTACTCTCTGATCACAACGCCACTCACTTTCGTAACTAAAGAATACGGCGATGAAATCACTGTTAATGGCTATTCCGGAGAAACCGAGTATACTTTCACTTATCCTATTACGGGGATCGGTTCTGCGGACGCGGTGATCAGTTCCTGGCTTAAAAAGCTTAAGAAGAATACCGCCCAGGCAGTCGGTTCAACACTCGAAGTGGACTATGAATCCTATCAAGCCGATGAACGTTATGTAAGCGTTATCCTGTCTGCTGAATATAAAGATTCCGTGTCATCCTGTACTACACTTCTTGGTTTTAACATTGATCTTGTAACCGGGAATGTCCTGTATGGCTCTGACCTTTGTTCTAACATCTCTCGGGTTAATCTGGTAGTCGAAAGCAGAATCGGTAAGTTCTTCCTGACTCCCGCAGAAGGCTATAAGGGTATTCCTGATAAAAGCTGGCTGAATAACGCTGTTCTCACATCCGATGGGCTTTGCGTATACCTTCCCTCTGGTATTTATCTTCCTGTTTCATTAGGCGCTCAGAAGATTCAGATGAGTTACCGCGAACTCAGCGGTTTCCTTTCATTCGACAGTACACTCGCGACCGCTTCCTACATTGATCCTAAGAAACCCATGGTCTGCCTGACTTTTGACGATGGCCCCTCCGAATATACGCCGCTTCTTTTGGATCTTCTTGCTGAATACGGCGGTCACGCTTCGTTCTGTGTGTTAGGAAATCGTGTCGAAGACTATGCCTCCACGATCAAACGGATCGCCGCTGAAGGAAGCGAGATCGTTTCCCACACGTATGGACATAAGAAGCTCACGACGCTTTCAAATTCAAATGCTCGCTATCAGATATCTCAGGTAGAAGTAGAAGTCAATAAGATCATCGATTATGATATCAAGTGGCTTCGCTGCCCTTACGGAAGTAACAACAAGATGGTAAGAAGCATCTGCGCCGACTTAGGTATGTCCGTTGCTTTCTGGGAGATCGATACACTGGACTGGAGCACGAAAAGCCCCAGTAAAACGTTCAGCAAGATCAAGAGCGACGTCAAGAGCGGAGATATCATCCTCTGTCACGACCTTTACGCGGAAACTTATCAGGCTATGCAGATGGCAATTCCGTGGCTTGTAGAACAGGGGTATCAGCTCGTTACGCTCAGTGAAATGTTCCAGTATTACGAGGGTGGTGTTCAGGTCGGAACGACCTATCTGCGTATGAGCGATGAAAGCAATGCTGCTCTCCTCCATCCCGAATTATACCCGTAAAATTTGATCATAGCAGTCTCCGATACCACATCGATGGTATCGGGGACTGTTTTATATTAAGTTGAAACAAGGCTGCATTCCTTCTGAAAGAATACAGCCTTGTTCGTTAAAGATATGGTCGAACACACGAAGACATATCTTTGCCTCAGTGTATGTTCTTACTTTTTACCCATCTGCGCGCTCTTCTCTGAGCAGGCTTTTATGCAGTCCATCACAGCTGCACGGAAGCCTTCCTTTTCGAGGACTGCCACAGCTTCGATCGTGGTACCGCCGGGTGAGCAGACCATATCACGCAGAATTGCCGGATGCGTCCCTGTATCTTTTGCCAGCTTTGCGCTGCCAAATACCGCCTGCGTAGCAAACTTCAAAGCCTGTGCTTTTGTCATTCCGCCTCGCACACCGGCATCAGCAATTGCTTCGATAAACATGAATACATACGCTGGAGCGCTTCCGCTGATACCAACAACAGTATCGATCAATTTTTCAGGAACAGTTTCCACTTCGCCTGTTGCAGCAAGAATTCTCAGCGCGTCAGCTTTATCCTGTTCGGTAACATTCTGATTAAAGCAAGCCGCAGTCATTCCGGCATTTACCATGGCCGGCGTATTGGGCATGCAACGAACGATATGCGCCTCTGTTGACAGCATCTGCTCCAACATTTCGAGCGTAAAGCCGGGCGCAATGGAAATAATCAGTGTACGGTTGTAGTCAATACTTTGCTTAATCTCAGCCAGAACCCCGGCAAGCATCTGCGGCTTTACAGCGAGCAGAATTACATCCGCAGAAGAAGCCTTTCTGTTATCACATACACTTTCAAAACCCATACCCTTCAGGAAATCCGTAACTTTAATATCAGCGGGTAATACATTCTCTTTCTCAAAGATTTTCTGATCGATGAGCGCTTTAAGAATGGCACCTCCCATATTACCGCAACCGATAACGCCTAAGGTCTTCATTGTTCATTACCTCCATTACTCAATCATGCCGTATTCCAATTTGAGACGAATGATCCGTTCTACACTTTCATTAATGCGTTCCTACGCGATCTCGCCGTTTTCTACCGCGTTCACGATCGTACTGATCGCCGAGACGGTATCAGAAGGCAAATATAGCATGTCGCATCCGGCTTTTATCGGGAGTATGATGATCTGCCAATCACTATAATTTGATTTCAGCACCGCTGAATCAAGTCGCGCTGATATGATGACACCATTAAAATTCAGTTCATCACGCAGAATACCGTTAACGATCTTGTTTGAAAATGTCGCTGGTCTGTCAGAATCAAGCTCTTCATAATAAGCAGATGAGACCATCACACATGAAGCATTACCTGCTATGCCCGAACGGAAAGGCAGAATGTCCTGCGCATAGAGTTTATCACGTTTTGTGCGGACAGTGACCTTATTTTCTTCTGTCTCAGTATCTGCATTGCCAATACCGGGAAAATGCTTATATACGGATATAATGCCATGATCCTGCAATCCGGTCATAACCTGCTGTGTCATAACAGCAACTTCGGCAGGATCGGAACTATAGCACCGGTCCGTAAGTTCACCATTTGTCGCTGAGATTGATAAATCAGCCATAGGGCCAAGATTCATATTGTATCCCAGATTATTAAGATAATCGGCGATAGCAACGCCGCTTTCATACGCTTCAGAAACATCACCGGTTTTCCCAATAACACTCGGCGAAGAAATATTCGATAACTGTAGTTTTTGAGAAACACGGCTGACGCTGCCGCCCTCCTCCTCGCTTATAATAAAGGGAACAACGGGCGCGGTTTTTAACTCATTGATCATTGCGCTTAAAGAAGCAGCACTCTCAATATTCTTGCCAAAGATAACAATACCGCCGTAGACACGCTTCTGCATCATCTCGGCATCAAGATCATAATCATGTATGACAAAATTAGATACAGCAGACCATTTTTCCGGTACTGTGATGATCATCTGCGCTGCTTTTTCATGCAGACTCATTTCACTTACTATTTCTTTGGCTCTTTCCTTCACAGAATCATCTTCAGCATATACGGACGATAAAACAATTGCCAGAGAAAACAGAACGATAACCGACAAAACACAAAATTCCCTTTTCTTCTTCATGCCTCGCTCCTGACTATTTTTGAACTACCGCTTCATTTCAAGCTTTGTTCCAAATTATTATATTGCACGGATAGCCGTTAAATCCTGCACAGAACGCGGAAAAACAATTCTTGAACAACAGGGTTGTGTCACGTTTCTGACATGTTTTTTCCTTGACGTTGAAAATGCGATAATGATATAATTATAATATCAGATCATACATCTTGGAAGGATCGGTGCATATGAAAACACCATTAACGAAAGATACATTAAAAACCCATCTTCTCTATAACTGGTATAAGTACCTTGGAATCGGCATCATCCTGGTGGGTGTTATCAGCCTTATCACAACGACTACGCGATATATTCCACCCGAAGACAAACGCATTGATGTACTTGTTACAGCTGATTTCTGCAGTCAGGGAATTGTTGAAGACAAAGTAAAGGAAATTGCTTCAACAATAGAATTTTCACCCGAAGTTGAACAGATCAATGTCAGCAGTCTTTTAGTAACTGAAGACGGATCCACAGAAATCGTTCTTGCAAGCAGGATCATGCTTGGCGCATAGATCGATATCATGTTCATGCCGACACACTATTTTGATGCTTATGTACGGGAAGGCATTTTCACCATTCTTGACGACATCAGTACCCGTTTCCCCTCTCTTACAGATGTTGATCTCTCTTCCGGAATGAGAACGATCACGACTGGTGATCATGTAGGCGAAACACATCTCTATGGTATTCCTCTCACATTGCTGCCGAATCTTGTTGATGAAATGTCGCTTTATAGCGCAGATCAGGATATTTTCCTCTGTATGTTCAGAAACAATAAAAACGAAGCAAATGTCTCACTGCTATTTGATGCCATGATCGAAAATGGATTAAAGAAATGATTTCCTGAGACGCTGGTCTCCTTCGTCGTTATTCGGTGTTCAACGTTTATAAAGCATTTGACATTCAATATTTGCTTTGATATAATAACGATGTTGGACCCGTAGCTCAGCTGGATAGAGTGACAGACTCCGACTCTGTAGGCCACGCGTTCGAATCGCGTCGGGTTCGCCAAATAAACATCCACCCGCCAAGCGGGTGGTTTTTCATATGCGGGCATAGCCCTATGTTCCAGCCACGCCCTCGAGGGCGTAATACGGCCTGGCAAATGCTTAGGCTTGTTACTTGCTACCCGTAAACGGGCTATCTTTTCCTATCATCGTCATTTGTTCGCCCAGTCTATCTTCGTCTAGTTGATGTCGGATACACTCTGCAATCTTGCTTTTATTCTTGCCCACCGTATCTACATAGTATCCTCTACACCAGAATTCTCTGTTTCGATACTTGTACCTTAATTCCCCGAATTGCTCGTATAGTATCGTACTGCTTTTCCCTTTTAGATATCCCATAAAACTAGATACTGATATCTTGGGTGGTATTTCTACTAACATATGTACATGATCTGGGCATATTTCGGCCTCTATGATATGCACTCCTTTCCATTCACATAGTTTTCTCAATATTTGCCCTATCTCCCTCCTCTTCTCTCCAAAAAAACACTTTTCTCCGGTATTTCGGTGCAAATACTATATGATATTTGCAGTTCCATTTCTTATGTGATAAACTGTGTATGTCTTCAGCCATTCTGTTGACCTCCTTTTGCTTTTTGTTGCAGTTGCCAGACCGCAGCTTTATTATATTTGCGCTTCCTCATCGCTTAAGCTTCTTTGAACCACAGGCCTAGCCTGTGGTTTTCGATATACAAAAAACAGCCGGAAGTCTGCTGCCTGAACAAGGCAACAGCTTCCGGCTGTTCAGCTTTCCCCAAATGCGAGTGATGCTTACATCAAACCAATTCACTGCCCAGTTTTCTGCAAGCAGTCAGCGCGGTATCATCAGGTGCTTCACAGCAGATAACGCTGTCGGCACACAGCGCGATGCCGCAGGCAGCACACTGATCCTCCCAGGCTTGCATCCATTCGCCGGTACCCCAGCCATAGGAACCGAACAACGCCACCTTCTTCCCGGCCAGCTTGCCTTTGCAGGCATCAAATACCGTCGCAAACTCGCTGTCTTCCAATTCTTCCGCGCCCATGGCGGGACAGCCAAATGCCACAGCATCCAGGGTCGGAAGCATAGACGCATCAAAGTCACTGACCTGGCAGACATTCACAGCTGCTCCCTTGCTGCTTACTCCCTCGGCGACAGCTTCCGCCATTGCCGCAGTGTTGCCTGTTCCACTCCAATATACGATTGCAATGTTGCTCATATTTTGTTCATTTCCTTTCTCACGCTGGTGTAGCCATGCTTTCCAACGTTTTTCCATTCGCTAAACAATGGAGGCACCTGTCTGTACATTGCCTGTACTGTTCAAACAACTGCTTCGCATGCTCCACATCAGCATAGACCTTCCATGTGCCGGTGAAGATACATTCATCATGACGGTGAATAAAACCATCCACATCCGCCGGGGGATATCCCAGAAACAGCCCGATTTCATGGGGAAACTCCTCCGAATCCCGCAGGCGATCGATCAGATGAATCAGACATTGCTCCGGTCGGCTGCATCGGTAACCGTTCTCGCGAAGCAGCCTGCAGGCATCCTGATCTTCAAGGGCCTCGGATAGCAGGCGGGGCCGATAGACGTAGATCAAGGCCCGTCCGTTTGTGTAGCGGAGCGGTATGATCCGCAGTCCCAAACCAGAAAGCCGATGATTCATGCTTCTGACTGCATCCTTCATCTCTTCTTGCTTTTTGTAGCAGCACCCGAACAGGCTGCCTGCCTTCAGTGAAGCAAGGGTCGGTGCACAGTACCGCACAACCAGTTCATCCGACATGCTATTCACCTCCTGATGTAAAGTCAGCTTTGGGGGATTACTCCTGAGAAAGCACAGCGGCAAAATCTTCCGCATTTTCTGTGACAAACAGGTTGATGCAGTCTTCCATCATACCGTCAGGCGCGTCCTGCAAGAAACCGGCTGCCAGCCAGTAGGCATATTCGCCCTGATAATACGCGGTGATATCTTCCATGGTGGGGCCATAGCGGAATTCAATGTGGAAGGTTTCCGCCGGGCTGTCACCGCAGAAGGCAAAATACTTGAAGGCGTCAACCTCGCCATCGCTTTCATAGATTGCCATGGTGGGCCAATTTTCCTCGGTGAAATAGCCGCTGTACATTTCGTTCATCGCGCCGAAATCGTACCTGATATCATCCACCTTGGCGTAGCTGTGGCAGAATATTTCCGCACCGTCCGCGTCATAGCCGCTGATGGTATTGCCATCGAACTTCAGCGTTTTCACACCGTTGATGAAGTAGCAATCAAAGCAGCCGTAGCTGGGATCGGCTTCGGCCAGCGCCATTGCTTCTTCGCCATAAGCATTCGACTCAAACATAGAGATGATGACCTGGCGGAGCATTTCGGCTGTCTCTTCGTCCTCGACGCCCAGAACGGATGCAAAGCTCTGATACCAGATCGGTTTGTTTTCCTCAAGCCCCATAGCAGGGAAAAGCTCTTCGTAGGTTCCAGCCAGGGAATTCAGGTATTCGTCTACAGCAGGTTCCGCAAAGGAAACAACAGTCAAGCAAAAACAGAGGCACAGTGCGAGACAGAAAGCAACCAGTGTTTTGATGGAATTCTTCATGGGGCATTCCTCCTTATCATTGCGGTTAGTTTCGTCTAACCTATGTGGATTATAATTGGGATCGGGCAAATGCACAATCCCTGAAATCATCATTCTATTCCGTTATGATCAAAAGCTTTGCTTCTGCGTATTGCAGCAGGTGTTTTTCCAAAGTGATGTTTGAATGCGTCTGTAAATTTGCTGACAGACTGGTAACCGGCTGCCTCTGCGATCTCGCTGACAGGGCAATCGCTGTTACGAAGCGCCGCAGCCGCTTCTTCAAGTCTGTACTGCTTCAAATAACTATACATTGGCTGACCGTAAACAGCCTTGAAGATCCGCTGCATGTGCGCAGTGGATAATCTGTGTTCCTTCGCCATCGCTTCCAATGAAAAGTCATGCAGTCTCAGACCAATCAGGTGGTCGCGCAAATGAGCAGCCAGCTTGATCCTGTCCGATGGGATGTATTCCTGCTCTGATTCCAGAATGCCGTCTTCCAGCGAAAGCATAAGCTCCAGCACCTTCAGCTTCAGCCAGGCCGGAGGAGTTTGGTCATGGATAGCGGCAAGTTCCCGGAAGATATGCTCACACTGCAGGGAGGCTTTGCCAAATCGAATCCAGTGTCCTTGCAGGACCTCATGACATATACTTTCTATGTTGATTGAAAGCACCGGCAGATTTTTATCGCACCATGCCTGCGCAGATGAAGGGTCGATCAGCAATTCTACACCCTGATATAATCCCGTCGGGAAACGTAATGCTGATTCATACTGTAATACAGGATCGGTCAGGTTTACCGAGAGATCTCCCTCCTGCAGCTGAATGCGCGTACAAGCATCACAAAACAATTCAAAACGTCCGCCGGTACAGAAATTGATCTCAATGAGTCCAGTCAATTTCGCATGTTCCGGTGAGGTCAGACTGCCATGGATATCATGAACAGATAGCTCGACCCCGGGAAATATGGGAAAGCATATCTGTTTCCCATGATCATCCCTCACAGATCACACGCTCCTTTATGATGGCCATCACATTTGCCTCCTGCTGCACACTTCTCGCACAGGAACGCATCCATATGAGCCTGACTGGGAAGTGTAGCCAGCAGGCCGCCAAAGGTGAACACGTTGCCAAAGCTCAGATACATATACCCGATACCTGCACCCAGTGCAGTACCCGGACCGATCATCAACGCTATCAGGAGCGCAGGAACAGCGCCGACCGGAATGCAGAACCACTTTGCCTTGCACGGAAAGGGCGTCATCCCCTTCGCAAAAGCCTTGAATTGAACAACCACCATGGGAATCCAGAACAGACACAACAGGACCCACGCCGGTACGGTGAAAGCATAGATGAAAAACTGTGCTGCACGGGAAGCGGCAGCCGGATCAAAGCAAAGCAGGTTTTTATAGGCGTAGTTCATCAAGCCGAGGTTCATATGACAACCAATAGGCGCAAGCCAGATATAACCGAAGATACCGCTCCTATAGATATGAGCATATTGGGGCGCGGCATCTGCCATCAGTCTGTAGACGGCGAAATAGGACAGTCCCTCCAGAAAGATACCGAGGAAACCGAGAAGACTGCCTGCAATCAGCTGCCAGTCTGCCAGATTCGGCGCATTAGCCATCAAAGCCTCCGCAAGGCCGCTGCTTTCCACTTCATCTGCGAATCCGAGCAGGAAATCACCGATTCCCGTCATGACAGAAGCAATCAGACCGATCAGCAGAAGTTTTCTGATTCTTTGGCGATCCAAATTGTGATTGATGCCGATCGTATTCAAAAGAATCCCTCCTTACAGCAGTTTCACGATAGCGTTATCCTTTTTTCAAATCTGTTTATCATCAATGCAGATTGCTTTGTCGCAAGCATTGATGTGTATCATCTTCGCGTCTTGCAATCAAATCATCCCAATGCTCCAACGCAGCCCTGACAACATCCGGATCAAACATGATGCCGGTATTCCTTTGGATCTCTTCCCTGCAGCGTACCTTGTCCATTCCTTTTCGGTAAGGCCTGTCTGACATCATGGCATCTATGGAATCCGCTACTGCAATGATCCGTGCTCCCGGATGAATAGACTGCCCGCAAAGACCATCCGGATATCCTTTCCCATCGTAGCGTTCATGGTGTGATCTTACAATTTCCGCCACCTCGCTGAACAAATCTGCATTGATCAGGATCTGATATCCTTTTTCGGCGTGAGATTTCATAATCTCCCATTCTTCATCATTCATTTCAGGACCTCTGAGCATTTCTGTATGAATATTTCCATCTGAATCAATATAACCGTCTATTTTATTCCAATCAGAATCTGTCGCTGAAAATTTGTTTGAATCGTAATAAAAACTAAAGTCATAGAATTCGTATGAATCAACAATTTCGTCTGAAACAAAATCATAT